>JAFAGF010000046.1 GCA_023422975.1 Pseudomonadota bacterium | reverse complement strand
GGCGGACAAATTGCGCTGGTGGCGCACGGCGGCGTGATGGACATCCTGTACCGCCTGGCCACCCGCCAGGACCTGCAAGCTCCCCGCAGTTGGGAGCTGGGCAACGCGGCCATCAACCGCCTGCTGTGGACGCCCGAAGGACTGACGCTGGTGGGCTGGGGCGATACCACCCACCTGTCGCAAGCGGCACGCGACGAATTCATCAGCTGACCACGGCCTGCAGCGCGCTGCAGCAATTGCAACAGTGGATGCGATGGCCGCGCCAGTGCCACCGCACTGCGTACGCAGCGATCCAAGAAAAAAAGAGCATCTAGCGCTTTGTCTGCAAAGGTTTTCCATAGTTTTATACAGGAAACCTTTTTTGAACAAGCGCTAGCCGCTCTTGTTTTTGATGCGCCCTTGCAGAGCACATCCCTGCACGTCACTCAGACGCGTGCATACGTCGATGTGAACGAGGCCTTGGCGATCGTGTTGGCGTTGATCATGAAGCCGCCAATGGCGGTGGTGGCGTCATCCGGCATATCCAGTTTGGGCACCGACAGCGCATGCACCGTGAAGATGTAGCGGTGCGGCTTGTCACCGGGCGGCGGGCACATGCCGCCCCACGCAAAAATACCGTAGTCGTTGCGCATCTGGCGTGCACCTGCGGGCAATTTGGCCCCGCCTTTTTCGCCGGCATTGGCTGCCAGACTGCTCACATGGGCAGGAATGTCCACCACCATCCAGTGCCACCAGCCTGAGCCGGTGGGTGCATCCGGGTCGTACACAGTCACTGCAAAACTTTGCGTGCCTTCGGGGGCTGCGTTCCACTGCAAAACAGGCGATGCGTTGGCACCGCCACAACCGAACATGTCGGACTCAAACACCGGTGCAATCGCGCCGCCTGCAGGAATGTCGGGGCTGCTCAGAGTGAAATTTGTCATGCTTGCTATCTCCTTGGTCACAAGCCCTGCAGTATGCCTGCTGCGGCAGGCGGCACTTTTCAGCAGCACACTGCAAGCCGGCATGTTTGAGAATATTTCTCATTTACACTTCTGTCTTTGAGCTGCTCACAGTACCTCGCACATCGAAGGTTTGCGCCTGAGACAAGGCGAAACAACGACGTATCAGAGGTGGTGAGCGGTCCTTTGTCCCTGCACCGCTCTTGGGTGCCTTTGTGTATTGCCCGCCATGACTTCGACCACCCCTGCCCCCATTCCCGACGCCTCACGCCGCCACTGGCTGGCCAGCGCACTGGCGGCCCCCAGCCTCGGGCTGATGGGCTGCAGCAGCCTGGGCAGCACCCCTTCCAATATGGCAGCCTCTACTAATTCTCCCGCAGCCTTCGGCCATGCTTGGCACATGTCCGGCGTGCGCTACATCGATCTGCCTGCAGCGCGCTTGCCTGGCAGCACCACAGAGCGCCAGCACCGCGTGATGGTGTATGTGCCGCAGGGCCCAGCCCCCGCACAGGGTTGGCCGGTCATTTATGTGCTGGATGGCAACTTGATGTTTCCGCTGCTGGCACAGCTCATGCACAACCGCGGCGGGCGGGGTGCGGAGATGCGTGGCGCCAGTGCCGTCATCGTCGGCCTGGGCCATGCCCTACCCGCTGGCAGCACCGAGGTGCACGACCGTGCCGCACGCACCTATGACTACACCTTGCCCTTCGAGGGCGTTGTCCCCGACAGCCAGGGCCGCGCCCAAGGTGGGGCTGACGTATTTCTGGACTGGATGGCACAGCAGTTGCAGCCCATGCTGCATACGCAACTGCCCTTGCATGCGCAGCAGCAAACACTGGTCGGCCACTCTTACGGTGGCTTGTTCACTTTGCACACGCTGTTCACACGTCCGGCCATGTTCCAGCAGTATGTGGCGGCCAGCCCCTCGCTGTGGTGGGGCAATGGCATCGTGCTGGAAGAGGCGGTGCAATTCATGCAGCGCTATCAAAGCGGAAGCACACCCTTGCCTACCGCCATGCGCTTGTACCTGAGCCAAGGCAGCGAAGAGATCGCTGGCCGCACCGACCCACGCCGCACGCCCAACCCCGAGCGCGAAGCATCTGCCCGCCAGGCACAGGCACGCGCCCGTATGCACGGTCTGACCAACGCCGCCGCCCTGGCACAGGCCCTGCGCCAAGTGCCGCAGCTGCACACCGAGCACGACATCTGGCCCGGTGCCAACCACGGAGGCACCCAGCTGTACGCCTGCATGCAAGCGGCACGTGTCGGCGTGGACTGGAGTCGCCGCGAAGCAACGGTTGCGACGCCCCGACCCGCGTCTTGACCCGCCGCATCCACGGTCTTGCCAACGGGTGCTAGATTTCGGCACTCGTTATTGACTTTTCTGGTTATCACCACGTTCTGCCATGCGCCTGCTGCTTGCTTTGCTTTTGCCCTTCTCTGTGTTCTTCACCATCGGTCGCCCGTTTGCGGGCCTGCTGTGCCTGCTTCTGCAAATCACACTGATTGGCTGGGTGCCTGCAGCGATCTGGGCCGTCTATGCCCTGAGCCAGTACAAGACGGACAAGAAAATCAAGGAAGCACTGGGCAGCCGCTGATAGGCCGACTGCTGACTGTCTGTGGCTCAGGGTTTACAGCTCACCGTAGCTATGCAGGCCCGACAAGAACATATTCACGCCCAGGAAAGCAAAGGTGGTGATGGCCAGGCCCACCAGTGCCCACCATGCCGAGACGGTGCCGCGCAGGCCCTTCATCAGGCGCATGTGCAGCCATGCAGCGTAGTTCAGCCAGACGATCAGCGCCCAAGTTTCCTTGGGGTCCCAGCTCCAGTAACCGCCCCATGCCTCTGCTGCCCACAGGGCACCGAGCACGGTCGCAATCGTGAAGAAGGCAAAGCCCACGGCGATGGATTTGTACATCACATCGTCCAGGATCTCAAACGAAGGCAAGCGCGCTGCAATCGGTTTGCGCGCCGCCAAAATGGCGGCCACGATCAGCGAAGAAATACCGAAATAAATGATCCAGTAGCTGCTGCCGGTTTCCTGACTTTGGCGGAAGGCCAAAGGCTCAAAGCACAACGCCACACCCAGCAGCCACAGCGGTGCCAGCTTGTACCACTTGGTTTCCTGCGCCTGCTGCTTGATCAGGTAGGCAAACGCCACCATCGCTGCCAGGGCAAATGTGCCGTAACCAATAAAGTTGGCAGGCACGTGTACCTTCATCCACCAGCTTTGCAGCGCGGGCACCAAAGGCTGGATGGCATGTGCCTCTCGCACAATGCTGTACCACAGCAAAAAGCCCACTGCCGCACTCACCACCAGCATCACAAAGCCGCCCAGGGCACGGGTCTGGTACTGGTCTTCGTAGTACAGGTAAAACAGCGCGGTCATCCAGATGAACATGACGAACACTTCGTACAGATTGCTCACAGGGATGTGACCAATGTCCGGGCCGAGCAAATAGCTCTCAAACCAACGCACCATGGTGCCCACCAGTGCCAGTGTGATAGCCACCCAAGTGATACGCGAGCCTATCGTGCCGAAGGTGTCGCGCTCACCTTTCGCAAACAGGCTGATCCAGTAGAAGATGGTGGCCATAAAGCACAGCACACTCATCCACAAGATGGCGGACTGGCTGGACAGGAAGTACTTCAAGCCAAACACTGTCTCCGAACGGTCGATGTGTGCCACACCATCTGGGCCTTGGTAAAGCCAGATCGCCAAGAGCGACAAAGCCGCAATGGCCAGCATCAGCTTGTTCAGCGGACGCCAGAACCAGCCCAGCCAGATCATGGCCGGTATCGTGCCAACCAAAATACCTTTTTCGTAGCCATTCATGGCATGGCTGTACTGGTTCAAGGCAAACAAGCCACCAGCGACAACCAGCACGGCAAACAACCAGTCAAACCAGTTGCGCCGCACGAAATAGCCTTCATTCAAGGTAATGGTGGAAGTAGTCGTGGTGCTACTCATACAGAACGCTCCGTGGGAGAGGTGGCTGCAGCCGGTGTGGCCAGCAGCTTTTCCTTCAAATTATCAAATTCGCGGTCAGTGTCCATGATCTTGCGATTCGAGGACAGCGCCATGGTTGCTTGCGCGGCATCGCCTTGCGGCGCCACCCAAATCCACAGACGGCGATCCCGCACATACAGCATGGCAAACACACCGATGATCAGGAACAGGCAGCCCAGATACACAATGTTCTTCCCGGGGGCGCGCGCTACCTGGAACACACTGGCTTGCACCTGCTTGAAGTCATCCATCATGAAAGCCATGGGGGCGGGATAAAACTGTGCATCGCTGAGCGCAAAGACTGACTGCGTCATGAAGCCCAAGGTTTGCTCACCGGCTTCCAGAGGCTTCAGGCCTGCTTTTTCACGACTGAGCTGGGCCAAGTCGTACAGCACGCCATTCAGGATACGAATCAGCACCTCGCTGGCACGCTCGCGCTCTGTCTCGGGCACATTCGCCTCCATGAACTGGCCAATGGCTTGCAAGCCGCCATCGGGCACACCATTGGCCGACTTGCCACTGCCAGCAAACAAGTTCACCGCGCGCAAGGCCGACTGCGTCAACGCTTCGCGCAAATCTTCACGGTCTGCGGGGACTGCTTGCTTGGCATAGCGGCGCACGGCTTCTTCGCGCATGGCGGAGTCTTGCAGCGCAGCACGCATGCGCATAAAGCCTTGCATGCCGCCTTGGTCATCCGCAGGAATGCGCAGATAGCGGAAAGCCTCTGAGGGGTTCTCCCGCACACCCAGCAAGAACATGGGAACGCCATCGCCGAAGTCGACCGGACTCATGTAGTTTTGGTATTCACGCGCCTGGCCCGAGGCATCACGCAACTTATAGCCAATGCTGGGGCCGATGTTGCGCAGGTCCTGGGCCGTTGCCGTTTTGTGCCCGCCACCCAAACGCGACTCAATGGATGCGCGCAGATCCACCTTGCGCACGTCGACCGCGCTGCTGGCGTTTTTCTGTCCGCTGAAGTTTTCTACGTTGATGGTGCGCAGTTCCGTGAACTCCAGCGTCATCACATCTTCAGGTTTGGAGGAGCCCGCGCGCATCAACTCGGTCGCGCTGCCGATGTAGCCCTCCACCTCAAACGCTTCACCGCCCGCAGTGAACGGAACCGCTCGCAATTTCACCTGCGAGCCCCCATCGTCAAAGCTGGACTGGTAAATCTCAATGCCTTTGTAGCTGGCGGGGTGGTTCACCTCAATGCGTTTTTCCAGCTGCTCGCCCGTTGCTTTGTCGTGAATGATCACATCGCTGGCAAACAGCTTGGGCATGCCAGTGTCGTAGTACTCGACGATGAACTTTTTGAGTTCCACAGAGAAGGGCAACTCTTGCAGCAACACGCCATCGGATTGGTTCAGGATGGCAGTACCCGCTTGCGTGCCTTCTGCCACCATCAAGTTGCCACGGTAGGTGGGATTGCGCAGCGATAAACGATGCTCTGCCGGCACATCCGAGATACGGCCTGCACCGGTATAGGGCGTTTTACCCCCCAACCACATCTGCGCCCGCACAACCATATCGCCATCCAGCAGGCCACCAATACAAATCATCACAATCGCGGTGTGCGCTGCGATATAGCCCAACTTGTTGGCCGCACCGGCTTTGGCGGCCAACATATAGCCCTTGCCTGCAGGCGTATCACGCTCTTGCAGCTTCACCTTCCAGCCGCTTCGCGCCAAGATTCCGCCCATGCGCTGGGCGGCGTCTTGAGGTTGTTCGTTGAGTCCGGCCTGAGCCTTGTGGTGAAAAGCCTTGAGGCTTTGCTCACGGATGTTTTCTTTGTAGTTGCGCAGATCCGCCATGTACTTGGGCGTATGGCGCAATAAGCACAGCGTGGTGCTGATCACCAAAAACGCCAAAATTAGCAAGAACCACCATGCGCTGTAGACCGCATTGAGCTTGAGCGCCAAGAACAACTCTGACCAGAACGGTCCAAACTGGTTGACGTAGTTGACATTGGGCTCGTGCTGCTTGAGCACCGTACCAATCACCGAAGCGATACAAATAATGGTGAGCAGCGAAATCGCAAAGCGCATGGATGCCAGCAATTCCAGCAAGGCGCGCATGCGCTGTGGTTGCTCAACATGGGACGAATTGCCGGAAGAAGAATCTGACATGGAAAAAGACACAAGGCCCTAAAGACAAAAGGCGGGGCCATCACATTCAGATGGTCCCGCCTTGGTTGGGGTTTTTTATGGGCGGTAAGTTCCCGCTTGGACAGCGAAAACTTGATTTAACGCAAGCCGGCGATGTAATCCGCTACAGCCTTGATTTCGCGATCGTTCAGCTTGGCAGCCACATCCTTCATTTGCAGGTTGTTGCCACGCGAGCCATCACGGAAAGCATTCAGTTGCTTCACAGTGTAATCGGCATGCTGCCCGGACAGCCGGGGGTACTGCGCAGGAATACCAGCGCCATTAGGGCTATGGCAGCTGACGCAAGCAGCAATCTTGCGATCTGCTACACCGCCGCGGTAGATGCGTTCGCCCAGTTGTACCAGGTCTTTGTCCGTAGCAAAGCCGTTCTTGGCAGGCTGCGTCGCCAGCCAAGCGGTGATGTTGTGCATTTCCTCATCGGACAACATCATGGCGAAACCCTTCATGACCGGATCCGCACGCTTGTCATCCTTGAAGTCATGCAACTGCTTGAGCAAATACTCTGGATGCTGTTGTGCCAATTTAGGATTGACGACAATAGTCGAATTGCCATCAGCACCATGACAAGCTGCGCAAACAGCTTCGAAACTGGCTTGACCTTTGACGAGGTCGGGTTTGGCCGGTGTATCGCCCGCCGCAAAGGCCGGGAGAGCGGGTGCTGCCAGTGCGGCAGCCGTCAGCAAAGAGGCGAGCAACTTCATATTGTGGGTCTGGTTATGTGCGCAAAACTGCCAGATTCTACAATGAGGCCCTAACGCTTAATACCCCCCATGACGACCAACTCCCCCGCATTTGCTTCGGGTCAAACTTCTGACCTGATTGATCCCAAGCTGGCCATGGGCTGGATGCACACGGCACGCTTTTTGACAACTGCTGCTCAGCTGCACCATCTGCCCACGGTAGACGTGCCTGAAATTGCCTTCGTGGGCCGCTCCAACGCGGGCAAATCCACGTCCATCAACACCTTGACGCAGCAAAAACAGCTGGCCTTTGCGTCCAAGAAACCGGGCCGCACACAGCACATCAACCTGTTCTCTTTGGGCAAACAGGGTGTGACGGATGCCGTGCTGGCAGACTTGCCCGGCTACGGTTATGCCGCAGTATCGCGCTCGGACAAAGAGCGCTGGCAACGGGTGATGCTGAACTACCTCATGCAACGCGAGAGCCTCAGCGCCGTCGTGCTGTTGTGCGACCCCCGCCTGGGCCTGACCGAGCTGGACGAAGCCTTGCTGGACGCCATCCGCCCCCGCGTGGAGCGCGGCCTGAAGTTTTTGATCTTGCTCACCAAAGCCGACAAATTGACACGTGCCGAGCAGGCCAAAATTTTGTCGATCACCAAGCTCAATGCGGGCGGTGGTGAGGTGCGCATGTTCTCGGCGCTGAAAAAGCAGGGCGTGGATGAAGTCGCGCAACTGCTGTGGCACTGGTGCCATCCCGCTGGCTTGAACCCGGCTGCGGCCACTGCTGGCACCGACAAGGCTGTTACACCAGAAATACAAGCACCGACACCTGATACCCCCGCGCAATAACGCATAGACGCGCGCCCACCGCTGCGCCAACATGGCCGCTTCTACAGGAGGCGCCATGATTGAGACCATCCACCATCAGTTGCCACATGGCGTCACGCTGGCGTGCCGCAGTTGCGGCGCCCCTGGAAAACCCCTGTTGTTGTTTTTGCACGGTTTTCCCGAAGGGAGCTTCATCTGGGATGGCGTGATGACGCCTTTTGCAGACCGTTGGCGCTGTCTGGCGCCCGATTTACGTGGCTACGGGCAGTCCAGCCTGCCTTCCGCGATTGACGCTTACAAGCCCAAAGCCTTGGTACAAGACTTGGTGGCCTTGATTGCCGCGGAGAGCCCCGGCCAACCGGCGGCAGGTGTGATCGCCCATGACTGGGGCGGTGCGCTGGCGTGGAATTTGGCGATTCAGCACCCCGAGGTGCTGCAGCAGCTACTCATCATCAACGCCCCGCATCCGGGCGCTTTCGTGCGTGAGCTGCAGCACAACCCCGCACAGCAAGCAGCCAGCCAATACATGCACTTTTTGCGGCGCAGCGACGCCCCCGCACTGCTCTTGGCAGATGGCGCCAAGCGCCTGTGGGATTTTTTCCGCACGCCAGAAGGGCGCTTGCCCGTTTGGCTCACCCCTGAGCGGCAAGCCATCTACCTGGCACATTGGCAGCAGTCACTCACCACGGCCTGCCATTACTACAGCGCCAGCCCCTTGGTGCCCCCTCGCGATGAAGACCACAGCATTCAACAGCTGCAGTTGCCCGATGCGCTGCTGCACACCACAGTTCCCACCCACATCCTGTGGGGACAGCAAGATACTGCCTTGCTTCCTGAACTGCTGAACGGCCTGGAGCCATGGGTACCCCACCTCAGCATTACCTACGCGCCGGACGCCAGCCACTGGTTGGTGCACGAACGCCCAGACTTGGTCATTCGCCAGTTGCACCAACTGCTGCGCCAATCTCTTCCAAAAAGAGAGCTATCAGCGCTTGACAAAACTGGTCAAAACGACGATTTCACACTGGATTACTGATACAGCGACGGCTGCCCATCCGGGCGCGTTTTGAAGCGTTTGTGCACCCAGTAGTACTGGGGAATCATGGTGCGAATGGCAGCTTCCAGCTCCCGGTTCATGCGCGCGGTATCGGCGATGTGGTCGTCCGTAGGGAAGTTGTCCCACGCAGGGGTCATCTCGGCCACGTAACCCTCGGGTGTCATACGGTTGTACAAGCCCACAACCTTGGCTTTTCCCAAGCGCGCAAAACGCGACAGAGAAGGAATGGTCGCCGTCTCAGGCACCTGGAAAAACGGCACGAACACCGAGTCGTTTTTGCCGTAATCCATATCGGGCAGCAAATACAGCAAGCCTCCTTTGCGCAACACCGAAATAATGGGTTTGACGCCATCGGCACGGTTCAGCATGCGCACATTTCCAAAGCGCTGGCGCCCTGCCATGAACCACGCATCCAGCACCGGATCTGGATTGGTCGCAAAGATCGATGTGAATTCACGCGCGGTGTTCAAAGGCAGCGCCAACCCGCCTGCATCCATGCTGTAGAAATGGGGGGCAAAAACGATGGTCGGGGTATCGCCTTCCAGCTCATGCACCGCACCAGTCAATTGCACACGGCTGCGCACCAAGGCTTCCGAGCCAAACCACAGCCAACTGCGATCCAAAAACGTCTGGCAAAAAACCACGATGCTTTCTTTGGCAATTGCCTTGCGCTCTGCCAACGTTTTTTCGGGGAAGCACAGCTCAAGGTTGCGCAGTGCCACCTTGCGCCGAGGTACCGCCACCACATACAGCACATTACCCAGCACACGTCCCAAGCCACGCAGCACCGGCAATGGCAGCTTGGCCAAACCATGCATGCAAGCGATGCCTAACTTGCTCCAACTCATGCTGTACCGCCTTCACTGGCGGAAACGGCAGCCTCTTGGCGCGGCTGCTTGTAGCGGCCATACCCCCACAGGTACTGGGTAGGGCATTGCTGAATCGTATGTTCCATGGCTTGGTTCAATTGCACCACCGCATCCTCCAGCTGCGCAGACAGCTGCATGGGCAGTGCTTCAAAAAAGAGTTCATAACCGCGCCCGGCAGGCAGGCGCTCACAGCGCGCCAAAATCACGCTCGCTCCGGTTTGCAAGGCCAGCCGTGCTGCCAGCGTCATGGTGTAGGCATCCTTGCCAAAAAACGGGGCCCACTGGCCTTGGCCCTGCGGTGGCACCTGATCGGGCAACAACCCCACCGCCTCCCCTTTGCGCAAAGCCTTGATCATCTGGCGCACACCGGCCAACGTGGTGGGAACCGCCTGAATCCCTCTGCGGTTGCGGGCGGTCAGCATCATCTCGGCCAACCATGCCTGCTTGGCAGGACGGTACAAAATCGTGATGGGGCCGTGTTCAGCCGACCACAAATTGGCCGCTCCCTGCACCGAAAGCTCAAAACAACCCAGGTGCGGCGTCAAAAACAAAATGCCCTTGCCGCGTGCCCATGCCTGCTCCACTGCATCAGCGCCATGTACTGCATTGACAGGCGTTTGCCTGAGCCAAAGACGCGGCAACTCCGCCACCATGCGCCCTGCATGCGCGACTGCCGATCGCACCTGCGCGAAGCTGTATCCCGCTTGCGCGCTATTGGCCGCAAAGCGGCGCCGATAGGTCGGCGAAAACACCCAGGCGAGCCACCCCATGGACGCGCCAACAAGGTGCGCGAGGGGCAATGGCACTGCAGACAAAAAACGAAAAAGGGTTGGCATTACAATAGGTGGGTGTCGCCGAGTTAACAGAGCAACTTGCAGGGCGACGTAAAACAAAACTGCTAAAGCGTTCGCCCGACTTCTGTGCAGCCGAGCAACGCAATTGCCCAACACAGGAGTTTATTCAATGGCGAACGACTTTCTCTTTACCTCGGAATCTGTTTCCGAAGGCCACCCTGACAAAGTAGCCGACCAGATCTCCGATTCGATTCTGGACGCAATTTTCACCCAAGACCCTCACAGCCGCGTGGCAGCCGAGACGCTGACCAACACCGGTCTGGTGGTATTGGCGGGTGAAATCACCACCGGCGCCAACGTGGACTACATCCAGGTGGCCCGAGACACCATCAAACGCATCGGCTACGACAACACCGACTACGGCATCGACTACAAGGGCTGCGCCGTGCTGGTGGCCTACGACAAGCAAAGCCAGGACATCGCCCAGGGCGTGGACAAGGCCAGCGACGACGAATTGAACATCGGCGCGGGCGACCAAGGCCTGATGTTTGGCTACGCCTGCGACGAAACGCCTGAGCTGATGCCCGCCCCCATCTACTATGCTCACCGCCTGATGGAGCGTCAGGCACAATTGCGCAAGGATGGCCGCCTGCCTTTCCTGCGCCCGGATGCCAA
>JAFAGF010000028.1 GCA_023422975.1 Pseudomonadota bacterium | reverse complement strand
TTCCCGCCCCCCAGCTCGGGGGCGATTGCCGTGGGGCAAATCTTGGGCATCCTGAACCACACGCCCGCCGCCACCATGGCGCTGGGCAGCGATGGCCTGCCCACTGCCGATTGGCTGCACTTCTACACCGAAGCCTCGCGCCTGGCCTTTGCCGACCGCGCGCTGTACGTGGCCGACCCCGACTTTGTGCAAGCCCCCGGCGGCAACTGGCTGAACCTGCTGAACAACCGCTACCTGCAGTCGCGCGCGCAGCTGATTGGCCAGCAAAGCATGAAGGTGGCGCAAGCAGGCAACCCTGCAGCTTTCAAAATCAGCCACGCCCCCATGCCCGAGCAGATCGAATACGGCACCAGCCACATCAGCATTGTGGATGCCTACGGCAACGCGCTGGCCATGACCACCACCATCGAAGACCAGTTTGGCAGCCGCCAGATGGTCAAAGGCTTTTTGCTCAACAACGAGCTGACCGACTTCAGCATGGCGCCCAAGGCGGCAGATGGCCAACCCATTGCCAACCGGGTTGAGCCTGGCAAGCGCCCCCGCTCGTCCATGGCGCCCACGCTGGTGTTTGACAAAGCCACCGGTCAGTTGGTGATGAGCGCGGGCAGCCCTGGCGGCGCGCAAATCATTCACTACACCGCCAAAACCCTGCAAGGCGTGCTGGGCTGGGGGCTGACACCCCAGCAAGCCATCAACCTGCCCAACTTCAGCAGCCTGAATGGCCCCACCCTGCTGGAAACCCAGCGCTTTCCTGCAGCCACGGTCGAGGCCTTGAAAACCCGGGGCGCAGAAGTGAAAGAGCAGGAGCTGACCAGCGGCCTGCAAGCCATCACGCGCGGCACGGCCCACGGTAAAACCTTCTGGTTTGGCGGTGCCGACCCCCGCCGCGAAGGTGTGGTGATGGGCGACTGACACAAGCCAGGGCCTGCCCGTGCTGCATGGCACAGGCAGGTCTGCTGCCACGCAGCAGCGTAGCAGCGCATTTCCCGAGAACCTCATCCCCGACGTAAGCTCCACGCCATGCACCTCTCGCTTCCATCGTTTTGCCAGCCCCGCTACCACAACGCGCTGTGGGGCGCCGCCCTGGCTGTGCTGCTGACCGCCTGCAGCCTTCCACCGGTGACCCACCCCGAAGCCAACCGGCAGGCCATCTCGCTGCCAGCGTCTGCGCAAACCACCTTGGGCCAGGCCCACCAGCAGTTGCGCAAGCAGGCGCAGGCCGATCCCGCGCACTCTGGCTTTTACGCGCTGGAAGACCCGCAAGAAGCCTTTGCGGCCCGCGGTTTGCTGGCGCGTGCGGCCGAGCGCACGCTGGATGTGCAGTACTACATCTGGCGCGACGACAAAACTGGCAATTTGTTGCTGCACGAGCTACTGATGGCCGCCGACCGCGGGGTGCGCGTGCGCCTGCTGCTGGACGATGGCGGCACCTCCGGGCTGGACGATGCCCTGCTGGCGCTGCACCAGCACCCCCATGCCGAGGTGCGCATCTTCAACCCCTTTGTGCTGCGCGGCCTGTTCAAAAAACTGGGCTATGTGACGGAATTCAGCCGCAACAACCGGCGCATGCACAACAAATCGTTCTCTGCCGACGGGCAGGCCAGCATTGTGGGCGGGCGCAATGTGGGCAACGAATACTTTGGCGCGACCGATGGTGTGCTGTTTGCCGACCTGGACGTGCTGGTCATCGGCCCGGTGGTGCAAGACATTGAGCACGACTTTGATCGCTACTGGAACAACGTCGCCGCCTACCCCGCCGATCAAATTGCCAAGCCCAGCACCTTCACCGTCGATGCACTGCGTGCGCAAGGCAGCACCTTGGCGCAATCACCCGCAGCACTGGAGTACCGCCAGGCCTTGGAGGCCACACCCTTTGTGCAGAATTTGCTGGATGCCCGGTTGGACATGGAATGGGCCAAGGCCACGCTGGTCAGCGATCCGCCCGAAAAAATTCAGGCCCAGGCCCAGCCCAAAGCCTTGATCGGGCAACAACTGCTGCGCGCTACCGGCCCCATCCAGCAGCGGCTGGATTTGGTCTCCCCCTACTTTGTACCCACCCGGGAAGGGGTCGAAGCCTTTGCCCAGTTGCGTGCCCAAGGGCTGCAGGTGCGCATTTTGACCAATTCGCTGCAGGCGACCGACGTCACCATCGTGCATTCGGGCTACGCCAAATACCGCAAACCGCTGCTGGAAGCGGGTGTCGAGCTGTATGAAATGCTGGCACAGGCACCGGAGTACTCCAGCGAGGAAGAGCGCCTCAAACTCAACCTCACCAACCTGGGCAGCTCTGGCAGCAGCCTGCACTCCAAAACCTTCGCCGTGGACGGGCAGCGTGCGTTTGTGGGCTCGTTCAACTTTGACCCACGCTCCATGCACCTGAACACCGAAATGGGCCTGCTGATTGACAGCCCCACCCTGGCGCAAGGCATCCACCGCACCTTCGACCAGACCGTGCCCCAGCGCTCTTACCGAGTGACGCTGGGCGAAGCGGGTCAGTTGCGCTGGCACAGCGGCATCGGCAACCCGCCGCCCGTCTACGACACCGAGCCCAACACCCGCTGGTACCAGCGCTGGATTCTGCGTTTTCTGGGCTGGCTGCCGATTGAATGGATGCTATAGCGCACCACCTGCCCTACAAAAAAGAGAGCTGCTAGCGCCTATAAATTCAAGGCTTCAAGCACTTACAAGCTGAAAACCTAGATAATTCAAGCGCTAAAAGCTTCTTTTTTCAGAGCAACCACCGCACACTTTGCTGCCAAACCGCCCACCACGGCAGACGTTTTTGCTCACAAAAATATTCATAGATTTCCGCAAACACCCGACGAACGGCACTACCATCCGTGCCATGCCCCGCCAGAACACCTGCCCCGCTGACTTTCCGCCTTTCATCCTCTCGCAGATCGAACAC
>JAFAGF010000288.1 GCA_023422975.1 Pseudomonadota bacterium | reverse complement strand
GCCCCAAGGTTTTGCCGAACAACTGCGCCAATCGTGCATCGACGACTGGAACGCCTGCGTGCAGCACCGTTTTGTGCACGAGTTGTTTGACGGCAGCATCAGCGATGACGTGCTGCGCCACTACCTGGTGCAGGACTATCAGTTCATCAACCGCTTTGTCGCCCTGCTGGGCGCAGCCATTGCCAGTGCGGATGTGTTTGCACCGCGTGTCACGCTGTCGCAATTTGCGGCCATGATCACCAGCGACGAGAACACCTACTTTCTGCGCAGTTTTGACGTGCTGGGCGTGCCCGCTGCACAGCGCCTGCAACCCGCATTGACGGCGCCCACGCAAGCGTTTCAGCAGCTGATGCATGACGCCGCGCAAAGCCTGAACTACGCCAACTGCATCGCCGTGCTGGCCGTGGCCGAGGGGCTGTATCTGGACTGGGCCGACCAGCCCGCCAAAAAACACCAGCCCTTGCCCGCGCGCTTTGAGCATGCCGAGTGGATCACCCTGCACGCCAACGATTTCTTCCGTGGTTTTGTAGGCTGGCTGCGCAGCGAACTCGACCGTGTAGAGGCGACACTCAACCCTGCACAAAAGGCCGAGGCCACCCAGTACTTCCAGCGTGCCGTGCAGCTAGAGCGACAGTTTTTTGACCACGTGTACGCCGCGTAAGCCGAGCCATCTCCCCCCCAAAAAACAGGCCGCCTGCAAATCCTGCAAGGCGGCCTGTTGCTTTGAAGAGATGGCTGCAGAGCGCGGCCTGCGCATTCCGCAAGGGCCTGGCGCAGCAGCTATCACCGCTGCGATGGCGGCTACAGCTTTTGCAGATTGGGCGTTTTGCGCAGCGCCGCGTTCAGTTGGTCCACCACAATGGCCCAGTCATCATCACACTTGATTTTTTCTTTGAGCATCTGTGCCTGCTGGGGGCTCCAGAACGGTGCATCGTGCAGCAGCACCTCATCGGCCAAGGGGTGATGCTGGCGCAAAAATGCCTGAATACTGGCCTCATCATTGGCCAAGCCCAGCTGCGCAAACAGTTCGGTAAAGCCGGGTTGGGATTCGCCGGGGGTCAATGTCGTCATACACGTCCTCCTTGTGGTCATCGCAAAAATATTTTTCAGCACCTGCAGCGTGCGGCTGCCTGCGCATGGAGGCATCTTGCCGCAAAACCCCTGGTGCAGGTGTAGGACTGGATGGCGCACCACGATGCAGCACTAAGGGGTGTGCACAAATTGAAAAGAACTTTTCAATCAGGAGCAGCCCCGCGCCCATGCCCTACAGCTTGCAACTCACCCAGCACAGACACTGGTAGCAAGGAGAACTGCCATGCCCTACCCACCCGCTCAACCAGCCACACTGGATGCCGCACCACCGCAGACGCCGCACATCAACACCCAGCGCAAGCAGCACCCCCATGACCCTGATGCCGCCAGCAAGCTGCCGCATGAGCGGGATCAATCGCTAGACATGACCGACGACACCCCTGACGCCGTCATGGAGCAAGCCCACCAAGACCTGAAAAAAGGTTTGGTGGACACCGATGCGCGCGATGCCAACGGCAAACCTGTCGGACACCGCCACCCAGCTCGCTAGACCGCCCACAAAAAAGGCCGCTGGAAGCGGCCTTGGAATGGACGGATGCAACGCTAGTCGTGTTACACCATGGCAATCGAGACGGCCTTGGGAATCAAATACGCCTCCAGTGCCTCGGTGCCGCCTTCGGAGCCATAGCCCGAATCCTTCACACCGCCAAATGGCATTTCGGCCGATGCCACCGCAGGCTGGTTGATCCACAGCATGCCGGTCTCCACCTGCTGGCTCAGCTGGTGTGCATGCTTGAGGGAGCTGGTAAACGCATAGGCCGCCAAGCCGTAAGGCAGGCGGTTGGCTTCGGCAATCGCCTCGTCCAGCTGGTCAAACGTGCGCATGGCCACGACCGGGCCAAAGGGTTCGTTGTTGAAAATTTCAGCACTCAGCGGCACATCGGCCAGCACGGTGGGCGCGTAAAAATTGCCTGCATCGCCCAACGTTTTACCGCCCAGCAGCAGCTTGGCACCGTGCTCCTGCGCATTCGCCACCAAGGACTGCATGGCCGTAATACGGCGCGGGTTGGCCAACGGCCCCATGGTGGTGCCGGCCTCCAGCCCATTGCCCACCTTGATCGATTCAAAGTAGGCCACGACCTGTTCGGTAAAGGCTTTTTCCAAACTTTGGTGCACCAGAAAACGGGTGGGAGAAATGCACACCTGCCCCGCATTACGCAGCTTGGCGGCACCGGCAGCCTTCACGGCCAACGCTACATCGGCATCTTCGGCAATGATGACCGGCGCATGGCCGCCCAGCTCCATGGTGCAGCGCTTCATGTGGGCGCCCGCCATGGCCGCCAGTTGCTTGCCCACGGCGGTGGAGCCGGTGAACGTCACTTTGCGGATCACGGGGTGAGGAATCAGGTAGCTGGAGATTTCGTGCGGATCGCCATACACCAGCCCAATCACGCCCGCAGGCACGCCCGCATCCACAAAACACTGGAACAGCGCGGCAGGCGAGGCTGGGGTTTCTTCGGGTGCCTTGCACAAGAAAGAACAGCCCGTAGCCAGTGCTGCGCTGATCTTGCGCACGATCTGGTTGACCGGAAAGTTCCACGGTGTGAACGCTGCCACCGGGCCCACAGGCTCTTTGATCACCAACTGCTGCACATCCCCGCGACGCGCGGGAACGATGCGGCCATACAGGCGCAGCGCCTCGTCGGCAAACCACTCGATGATGCCCACGCCCGCCATCACTTCCACACGGGCTTCGGCCAGCGGTTTGCCTTGCTCCTGCGTCAGCAGGGCGGCAATCTCATCCACACGCTCTTTGAGCAGCGCCGCCGCACGGCGCATGGTGGCCTGGCGCTCATGGGCGCTGGTGGCCTTCCAGATGGCAAAGCCTTTTTCAGCCGCCGCCAAGGCGCGGTCCAGATCTTCCTTGCCTGCGTGGGCCAGTTGCCCAATCACAGCGCCCGTGGCGGGGTTGTGCACGGGAATGGTTTTGCCGCTGGCAGCAGGCTGCCATTGGCCGTTGATGAGCAACTGGGTATCGGGGTATGCGTGAGACATGGAAATTCACCTCGCCAAAAGAGATCCATAACACCGCTGCACTTGCGGGCAGCGGCACAAGACTTGCACAGCTTTTTTCAGATCAAAAAGCCATTGAAGCCATGCTACACCTGCGCCAGGTGCTGCAATTTTCTAAGCGTGTAATGCATGGTAAAAACCGCTGGCACGTGCTCAATACATGGAAGCACCGGCCATGGGCGCAATGTGCTGCGGCTTGAAACGTGCTGCCAGCGCATCGGCACCACTGCGCAGCAGCAGCATGTCCATCCCCACCGCCACAAACAAAGCGCCGTGGTGGATGCAGCTTTGCACCCGCTCAGGGTTGGTCACCAAAATGCCCGGTGCTTTGCCGCACTGGCGCACCCGCTCCAGCGCATCATCAATGATGAGCTGCATATCCGGGTGGCCGGAATTTCCGGGATAGCCCAGGCTGGCCGACAAATCGGCCGGCCCAATGAAGACGCCATCAATGCCCTCCACGCTGGCAATCTCTTCCAGATTGACCAGGCCTTCCCGCGTTTCCACCTGCACCAGCAGGCAAATCTCGTCCGCCGCCTTGTTGACATAGTCGCCATCACGCCCGAAGTTGGAAGCGCGCATGCTGCCGCCCATGCCGCGCACCCCATGCGGGGCATAGCGCACGGCTTCGACGGCGGCCTGGGCCTCGGCCGCGTTTTGCACAAACGGCAGCAGCAAGGTCTGCGCGCCAATGTCCAGATAGCGCTTGATGAGTACCGTGTCGTTCACGGGCGGGCGCACCACGGCTTGCGTGGGCGTACAGCCTGCGCGCACTTGGGCAGCCGCTACGGCCTGCAGCTGCTGCAGCATTTGCGGCACATCCGTGGGGGTGTGCTCGGCGTCCAGCAGCAGCCAGTCAAAACCGCTGCCCGCCAGCAGCTCACTGACGTAGGGCGCAGGCAGGGTTGACCACAGACCGATCTGCGGTTGCGCGGCTTTCAGCGCACGCTTAAAGAGGTTGGGGGTAGGCATGGGGCAATGTCAAAGATTGCAAAGCCCACACCCTAGCAAAGCGCGCAAAACATGCCAAGCCCTGTGCTGTCGCCGTGCTTACGCTGCGCGCTATCTCAGCGCAGCACCTTCAGTCAATGCGCGCGCCCGCTGCATCCACCACCTGCTTCCAGTGCGCCAGCTCACCCGGCAAGCTGGCTTTGAAGCTCTCTGGCGATGAGTCCACGCGCTCGGCACCCAAGGCTTTCAGACGCGCCTCCATCGCCGGGGTGTCCAGCACGGTACGCACTGCGCGGTACACCTTGTCCACAATCGGCTGCGGCGTACCTGCAGGAGCAAACAGGCCGTACCAGCTGGTCACCGCCAAGTCTTTGCCCAGCACTGGCACGTCGGGCGCCAGCTGCGTGGGCTGGTCTGAGGCCACGCCCAGCACCCGCAGCTTGCCGCTGGCCACAAATGGCATGACGCCGGGGAAGCTGCCAAAGGTCATGGGCAACTGGCCAGCCACCACATCAGTGGCTGCAGCGGCTGCCCCCTTGTACGGCACATGCAGCAGGTCAATGCCTTTTTGCTTTTTCAGCATTTCGCCCAACAGGTGGTTGAGCGTGCCGTTGCCTGCCGATGCGTAATCCACCTTGCCGGGGTGGGCCTTGGCGTAGCGCACCAGCTCATCCAACGTCTTGGCCGGGAAATTGGGGTTCACCACCAGCAGATACGGAGCCACCGCCAGTTGCATCACCGGTGTGAAATCTTTGATGGGATCAAACGGCACCGAGGAATACAGCGCCGGGTTGATGGTGTAGGCGCTTTGTGCGGTCACCAAAAACGTATAGCCGTCTGCAGCGCTGCGCGCCACCTGGCCTGTACCCACATTGCCATTGGCACCGGGGCGGTTTTCCACAATCACAGGCTGGCCCAGCGCCTGCTCCAGCCCTTGCGCCACGGCGCGTGCCACCACATCGTTGGCCCCGCCCGGGTTTTGCGGCACCACAAAGGTAATGGGTTTAGTGGGCCACTGTGCTTGGGCCAAGGCGTAGCCTGCAGGGGCTGCCAACCAAGCGGTTGCGGCAACAGCGAGCGCGCAGCGGCGCGACAAAGAAACTTGCAAATTCATAGCCAAACAAAGTACGTCGATGGTGAAAAAGGCGAACTTGCTGCTTATGGCCTGCAAGCAAAGCCACGCAACGGCCATGTGGGCTGCAGCGTGGCAGCAGGGCAAAGCAAGGCTGGGGGTCTCCCAGCGCCTGTCCCTGCGGGGAAAGCGATGCGCCCCATCATAAAGAGGCCTGCGGGGCCTGCACGCCCAGGCGATCCGCCAAGCCAGCCAACTGTCAGCTTGGCAGCCGCTACAGCAGCACCAGCCCCGGCGGCAAACTGTCGCCCA
>JAFAGF010000286.1 GCA_023422975.1 Pseudomonadota bacterium | reverse complement strand
CTGACCTTGGTGGTCGTGCCGGTGGTGTATTGCTATTTAGATGATTTGACACAGTGGTTCAAAAAGCTTTGGAAGGGTCGTGAGCCCGACAACGCCGCAGAACCGCCCCTAGACTCGTAGAATCCTGAGTTTGTTTCAGATAAGCCATCCCGCAGCGGAGGAGACCACAATGAATTTGCCCCTGAACAGCCTGTTAGATCGCCAAGACGCTACCGAAAATGCTCGCTACAACATGGTGCAGCAGCAAGTGCGCCCATGGAATGTGTCCGCCGAAAGCGTGCTGGAAGCGCTCTACACCGTGCGCCGTGAAGACTTCACACCGCCCGCACAGTACAGCCTGGCATTCATGGACGTTGAAGTGCCCCTGACAGATGACGTCAACGCCATTGAAAAAGGCGAGTGCATGTTCCAGCCCCGCGTAGAAGCGCGCATGATCAACGATCTGGACATTCAACCCACAGACCGCGTACTGGAAATTGGCACAGGCTCGGGCTACAGCGCAGCTTTGCTGTCGAAGCTGGCCCAGGAAGTGGTGAGTTTGGAAATCAACCCCGAGCTGGCAGAGATGGCACGCGAAAACCTGGCCGACGCGGGTTGCACCAACGTCACCGTGCGCGTGGCTGACGGTGCGAAGGACACCTTGCCCGAGGGGCCTTTTGATGTAATTTTGCTCAGTGGTTCCGTGGAAGTGCTCCCCCAGACACTGCTGTCGCACCTCAAAGAAGGCGGCCGCCTAGCCGCCATCGTGGGCCAAAAACCCATGATGCGCTTCACCATCGTGACCAAGCAAAACGGCCAGACCACCGCCAAGACCCCTTGGGATCTCGTGGTGCCACGTCTGCAAGGCTTTGCCACCGCCCCCCGTTTCGCGTTCTAAAGTCTGCGTTGAGCGGTTTCACCGGAGAGTTGTATGTTTTATCAAGTGCGCCCTTCCCTGCTGGATGAGTGGTTGGGCCAATTCGCCGGTGATGCGGTCAAGCCCGTTGTGTTAGACGTGCGTGAAAAGTGGGAATGCCAGGTCGCCAGCGTGGCCCCCAGCGACAAGTTTGAGCTGCAGTGCATTCCCATGGGCGAGATCACCTCTCGCCTCAATGAGCTCGATCCTGAGCGTCCCATTGCCTGCCTGTGCCACCACGGCGCACGCAGCATGAGCGTGGCCGTGTTTCTGGTGGAGCGCGCGGGTTTTGAATGCGTGGCCAATATCACTGGCGGCATTGATGCCTGGTCCCACGAGCGTGACCCCCAAGTGCCGAAATATTGAATCGACTGTCATAACAACAAGGCAGTCAGACGCTGCCGGTGAGATTCTTGGAGACGTTTTCCATGGTGTTTTCATTCGGGCAGCCCTTTCCCCGCGCCTTTGCGTTCTTGTTCGCACCCTCGGCGATTCAGATTGCCTGCGCAGCTTTACTGGCTGGCTCGCCTGTGGCCGTGCAAGCCCAAAGTCTGGTGCAGCTCACCGAACAAGCCCAAGCCCATGACGCCGCATGGCAAAGCGCACGCGCCCAGTTGGACGCCACCATCAGCAAAGGCGCACAAGCGAAAGCCGGTTTGCTACCGCAAGTAGGCATTCAAGCAGGCAGCCAGTACAGCGAGACCAGGGTGCGCGGCAGCTTCCCCACACAGCAGCTGGATGCGCGGCAAGACTCTGCCAGCCTGCAAGCCAAGCAACCGTTGTACAACCCCGCCAACCTTGCCACCTACCGGCAGGGCGAGCGCAATGTGGATCTGGCCTATGCCCAGGTCGATGCTGCATTGCAGGATTTGTTGGTGCGCTCTGCCCGCGCGTATTTTCAGGTGCTGGCTGCGCTTGATACCCTGCACCTGGTACAGGCCCAAAAACGTGCGGTGGCCGAGCAGTACGAGTACGCCAAACGTAATTTTGAAATTGGCACAGCCACCGTCACCGACTCCCGCGAAGCGCAGGCCCGCTTTGACTTGGTTCGTGCCCAAGAAATTGCCACTGAAAACGATCTGCGGGTAGCACAAGCTGCACTGGAGCAATTGGTGGGGGTGGCCGGAGCTGCGCCGTGGCCACTGGCGCAGCCCGTACGATTGCCAGAGTTGCTGCCCAATGATTTACAGACATGGCTGGACACGGCACAAACCGACAGCCCATTGATTCGGCAGGCATTGATTGCGGTGGACATGTCGCAGCTGGAAACGGACAAAGCCTACGCAGGGCACAAACCCACCGTAGATTTGCAAGCCAGCTATGGCACACAGCGCAATCCTGATGGCTCGTTAACCCTGCCCATGCGCAACAACTCCACCGTGGGCACGGTGGGTGTGGTGATGAATATTCCCCTCTTCGCAGGATTTGCCGTACAAAACCGTGTGAAAGAAACCCTGTCACTGGAAGAAAAAGCCCGCGCAGATCTGGAAGACGCCAAGCGCCAAGTCAACCAGGCGGTGCGCACCGCATTTTTGGGTGTGCAGTCAGGCTACGGACAAGTACAAGCCCTGGAGGCTGCGGTGGCTTCCAGCCAAAGTGCTTTGGAAGCCAACCTGCTGGGCTATGAAGTGGGCGTGCGTATCAACATGGATGTGTTGAATGCCCAAAGCCAGCTGTATCAGTCGCAAAAAGACTTGGCTCAAGCCCGCTACAACCTGCTGGTGGGACAGCTGCAACTGCGCCAGGCGGCTGGCAATTTGCGTATGCAAGACGTCCACCGCATCAATGCCGTACTCAGCCCCGCCCAACTGGAAACGGTACCCACTATTCCAAGCTCTCTCAAAAAATGAGCACTTTGCGCTAGTGAATGCTGGGTTTGCAAGTGCATTGATCTTGGAATCCTTGAGCTTTCTGCGTAAGCAGCTATTGAATTATTAGACCAGGGCGTAGCTTTTGTTTTCTTGTGCCCTTATCTATGAAATTAGCCTTTATTAAGGGTTATTTTGCTATTCATGTAAGCTGTATTCAATAGTTAATAAAAAAGCTCCGCGTCGGGCAGAGCTTTTCAATGCGTGAAGTCCGAGTCTTACTTGACCAATTCCAGCATTTGCTTGAACGCAGGGTGCTCGCAGCTGCGCAGCCACTCAAACGCCACCATCTCGGTAGTGACCAGTTCAGCGCCAGCGCCTGCCAAACGGTCAAATGCTGCATCGCGGTTACGCTCGGTGCGCGAGCTGCAAGCATCGGTGACCACCCACACTTCCATCTCCTCTTCCAACAACTGTAAGGCTGTCTGCATCAAGCAAACATGGGCTTCACAGCCTGCGATGATGATGGATGGACGCTCAGGCTCTTGGGGCGTGGCAGGCTTTTGTAAATGCTTAGGCAAACTGCGGGCATTCCCGCCCTGCTGCTTTTTGACAGGCGGGCGCAGCACGTCAATCAAGCCCTCTTCTGCGGCGCTAAAGCTCATCTTGGCAAATGTCTCATCACACAGCGCGCGCAATTGCGCGTCGTTGTGGCCAAGGCGGCTAGGGTTTTGCTCCGTGGCCCACACGGGCACCTGCATCATGTTGGCCAGCTTGGCGAGCTTGATGGCATTCGCCAGTACCTGAGGGCCTTCAAAAATGGCTGGCATCAATTTTTCTTGGTAGTCGATCAGCAACAACTGCGAGTCATCGGCATCCAGCAACATGTGTTTTTCCTAGAGTGTTCTTAAATAAAGCTGCATTGTCGCAGTGATAAGGACTGGCTGGGCCCCTGCTTGGGGAAGTTACACCCAACTGCTTCACATCAAATTCCGCACAAACACCCAGTTGAAAACCTCAATTAGATGCGGTTTGTAGGGCATTTTCTGCCCACAACGTCGGGAAGCCGTGATAACCTTCCCGCCCATGACTTGCAAATGGCTATTAGTTCTCGCCCTTGCCTGTGGAAGCGTGCAAGCAGCTCCCACCGTCGACGAAGCGCTGTCCCAGGATCGGTTGACCGAAATCCTGAAGGAGCGCGGTCTTGGGGCCAATCTGCAAACGGTGGGTCACTCCGTTGCATCCAACACGTCCAGCCTGATCAATACGGCCATGGGCATGATTGGCATTCCCTACCGTTTCGGCGGCACCAGTGCAGAAACCGGCTTTGACTGCAGTGGCTTTGTACGCGCTATCTACCAAGACACCGTGGGCCATCTGCTGCCCCGCCGTGCCGACGAGCAAGCCAAAGCCACCCAAAAGATTGACAAGAAAGAGCTCAAGCCGGGTGATTTGGTGTTTTTCAACACCATGCGCCGCACCTTCAGCCATGTGGGCATCTATGTGGGCAATGGCCAGTTCATTCACTCCCCCAGCAAGGGCAAAACCGTACGCGTTGAGAGCATGAATACCAGCTACTGGACCAAGCGCTTCAATGGCGCACGCCGCGTTGACGTGGCCAATGTCGACACCGACAGCTTGCTGTCCAGCGATCTGAAAACGCCCTGACCGCTGCATTCGCGCTCCAAGGCCTGCTTCATGCAGGCCTTTGTTTTTATTTCTGCCAGAAACTGCCTTGTATGACTGAAAAAGCCACTCCTAAACCCAAACTGGTTCGCTGGATCATCGGCACACCGATTGCGCTGTTTGCCTTGCTGATGCTGGGCAGCCAGCTCATGTTTTATTTTTCTCCCAACAAAGAAGCGCAATGGCTGGAGCGTGAAACCATTCGTCTGTGCTGGAAAGAGCGAGAAAAAGGCCCCAAGGAAAACACCCCCGCCCAGTTCAAAGAAGGCCAATGCGAGCAGCTGGAGTTTGACTTTAAAGCCAAGTGGAATGTGAACCCCTAAACCACATACTGCCGCTTGCGACAAAGCCTTGTGGCTGAAATCTTGCGCGCCGGCGGGCACAATACAGCCCTTTGCCAGCCATGGGGCTGAGGCCCGCCTTGCAATGACTTCTGCTTTCACACAAGAAAAAAATACCGCTGCCTACAGCCCCTGGCGCATGTCTGTCGCACCGATGCTCGACTGGACAGACCGCCACTGCCGCTATCTGCACCGCCTGCTGTCCAAGCACACCCTGCTCTACACCGAGATGATCACTACCGGTGCGCTGATCCATGGCGATCAGGCGCGCCATTTGCGTTTTAACGTGGAAGAACACCCTGTCGCCCTGCAACTGGGTGGCAGCGAGCCTGCGGACTTGGCCAAAGCCGCCAAGATCGGGCAGGATTGGGGCTACGACGAGATCAACCTGAACTGCGGCTGCCCCAGCGAGCGCGTGCAACGCGGCGCTTTCGGCGCCTGCCTGATGAACGAAGCCAGTCTGGTGGCCGATGGCGTCAAGGCCATGCGCGATGTCGTGGATATTCCCGTGACCGTCAAGCACCGCATTGGCATCGACAAAATCGAAAGCTACGACTTTGTGCGCGATTTTGTGGGTACGGTGGCCGAAGCCGGCTGCGAGGTTTTCATCGTGCATGCGCGCAATGCGTGGCTGCAAGGTTTGTCGCCCAAAGAAAACCGTGATATTCCGCCCCTGCGCTATGAAATCGTGGCCCAGCTCAAGCGCGACTTTCCGCAGCTGACGATTGCTATCAACGGCGGCATCAAAACCGATGAGGTGGTGCAAGCGCAGTTGCAACTGGTGGACGGTGTGATGGTGGGGCGCGAGGCCTACCACAACCCTTGGTGGATGAGCCGCTGGGATGAGCTGTACTACGGCGCCGCCCCGTCTGAGCACACGCACCAGAGCATTGAAGCGGCCATGGTGGACTACATGGAGCGCGAGGCCCGCGAGCACGACACCCACTGGTACAGCATTGCGCGCCACATGCTGGGCTTGCGCCATGGCTTGGCCGGTGCGCGCCGCTGGCGCCAGGTGTGGAGCGATCACAAGCTCAAGCACTTGCCAGCGCGTGAAGTGTCAAAAATTGCCAATACCCGGCCCGATGGCTCTGCGCCAGACTAAGCACTGCAACCTGCGTTCATCCAAATACATAGCTGCATGCGCTTGATTTCATTGGTTTTTAGTGACTTATATGACTAAAACCCATGAGATATAAGCGCTGGCAGCTATTTTTTCGCTTGTTCTCGCAAACTGATAGCTAAGAATCCCCTGCAAATGGGCTTTGCAGCCGCTGCACGCCTGCAAGAACTGGCGTTGCTACGCACAGGGTTTTGTCACGACGGTGACTCCATATCAAGAAAAACGCTGTTTCTTTTCACGGGCGCATGCTGCTATATTGCACTGCAACATAACGAGATCGCCCGCCATGCTCTACCAGCTTTACGAAACACAGCGCGCCCTGCTTGAACCTTTTGCGGACTTCGCACAAGCCACCTCCAAGCTCTACACCAACCCTTTGCTGCCGCTGTCGCAAAGCCCGTTCTCGCAGCGTATTTCGGCAGGTTTTGACCTGTTTTACCGCTTGGGCAAAGGCTATGAGAAGCCCGCATTCGGCATTGAGTCCGTACCCGTCAACGGCGTGAACGTGACCATCATGGAACGCGTAGAGATGGATCTGCCGTTTTGCGAGCTGCGCCGCTTCAAACGCTTCTCGGACGACCCCCAAACGCTGGACACCCTGCTCACCCAGCCGCCTGTGCTGGTGGTGGCCCCGCTATCGGGCCACTACGCCACCTTGCTGCGCGACACGGTCAAAAGCCTGCTGAGCGACCACAAAGTCTTCATCACCGACTGGAAGAACGCCCGCTTGGTGCCCACGCAAGAAGGTGAATTCCACCTGGACGACTACATCAACTACGTCCAGGACTTCATCCGCTACCTGCAAAAGCAATACGGCAATTGCCACGTCATCAGCGTGTGCCAGCCCACAGTGCCCGTGCTGGCCGCCATTTCGCTGATGGCCAGCCGCGGCGAAACCACCCCGCTGACGATGACCATGATGGGCGGCCCGATTGACGCCCGCAGATCGCCCACTTCGGTCAACAACCTGGCCACCCAGCGCAGCTTTGAGTGGTTTGAGAACAACGTCATCCACCGCGTGCCCAACAACTACCCGGGCGCCGGCCGCCGTGTCTACCCCGGCTTTTTGCAATACACCGGCTTTGTGGCGATGAACCCCGACCGCCACGCCACCAGCCACTACGACTATTTCAAAGATTTGGTCAAAGGCGACGACGCCAGCGCCGAGCAGCACCGCAAGTTCTACGACGAGTACAACGCCGTGCTGGACATGGACGCCAATTACTATCTGGAGACCATCCAGACCGTGTTCCAGGACTTCAGCCTGGTCAACGGCACCTGGGATGTGCGCGCGCCGGATGGCACACTGGAGCGCGTCAAGCCCCAGGACATCACCACCACCGCGCTATTCACCATTGAGGGGGAACTGGACGACATCTCTGGCTCCGGCCAAACCCGCGCAGCGCACGATTTGTGCGTGGACATTCCCTCCAACATGCGCATGCACTACGACGTGATGGGCGCAGGGCACTACGGCATCTTCAGCGGCCGCCGCTGGCGCGACATGGTCTACCCCAAGGTGCGCGGCTTTATCTATGCCCACCACCCCGCGCCTGACGCTGATAGCGCGCCCGTCAACGACGGGGAATTGGTGGTGGCGGAAGACGCCGCACCGCAAGTTGCGCGACACTCTCCCCCCAGAACACCAACTGCCACCAAGTCTGCGCCCGCCCCCAGCAAGCGCCGGCGCGGTGCCCGCTAGACTGCATGCCTGAGTTAACCGCCAAGCCAGTCCTCACCGGACTGGCTTTTTCCATTGATGCCGCCCTGCCCCAAACGCAATGCCAGCGTTGCGGTTACCCTGACTGCGCCAGCTATGCGCAAGCCATTGCCCACGAAGGCGCTCCCATCAACCAATGCCCGCCAGGTGGCACCGAAGGCATTGCACGCCTGTCCACCATCACCGGCCAGACTGCTTCGGCACTGAACCCGAAATTTGGCATTGAAGGCCCACTTACGCTGGCGCGCATCGATGAAGATTGGTGCATTGGCTGCACGCTGTGCATCAAGGCCTGCCCTACCGACGCCATCTTGGGTGCCAACAAGCTGATGCACACCGTGCTGCCGCAGCACTGCACCGGCTGCGAGCTGTGCATTCCCGTGTGCCCGGTCGACTGCATTGCGCTGGAAGTGGTGAGTGGCCAGCATTCGGGCTGGGATGCTTGGTCGCCCGAGCAAGCTGCGCACGCCAAGCGGCGTTACCAAGCACGCCAGCAGCGCCTGCAAGCCCAAGGCCTGACAGAGAGCATCAACGCCAATGCGCAAGCCACAGCCCCTGTACCCGAAGTAGTGCCCGACAAAAAATCCGCCGTTGCTGCTGCCTTGGCCAAAGCGCGCGGTTTGCGCGGCAACTAAAGCCCATACATCCTCTTGCAGCCATCCAATCTGCAACGGCTTCATCCGTAGCAAAAAAATAGCTTCTAGCGCTTATCTATCAAGCGTTAGAAGCTATTTTTATGCTTCATGCAGTCACAGAGCAGCTATCGTGCCATCGCCACAACTCCCATGACCTCCTGCGGGGCAGGGCGTGCCGCACAGCCCAGGTGCTTTTAGCAAAAATGCGCTGTCAGCCTGCAAAGCGCTTGTAAACGCCACAGCCCAGATACACACCGTCTTGCTTGCACACATAAGACATCTTGGCCTGCACCTGGCCGGTCACCGGGTTGGAAAAGCCATACTCCACCCATCCCGGCCCATGCTCGGCCTGCGCCATGATGGCGCTGAGCAGTGCATCGCCATCAACGCCCTTGACATCCTGCACGCGGCTGCCGCGTTTGCCGGGATTGCCGCCAAACGCCAGATAGCGGCCTGAGGCATCCAGCACAAACACATACATATCGCGGTCATGGAAGGGCTGCTTGGGGTCGGTCAGCGCCAGCCAATACTGCTCCAGCGGCATGCCCATGCGCCGCAGCGCCACCGCTCGCTCGACCAGCGCGACAGCTTCCACGGCCGTGCCTTGCTGCAGCCTGAAGCGTTCCACCGCTTCTGAGAGGGTGGCTGCACGCTGCTCCAGCGCCTGCGCTTCTTGCACCACGTTGCGCACCATCAACGCGTTCTCCTGCGTGACTTGGTCAATGCCATGCACCGCCTGGTTGATTTGCTGCAAACCGGTACCTTGGGCGTTGCCAGAATCAGAAATCGCCTCTACGTGCCCTGCCACGCTGCGGATGCCCTCTGCCACTTGCTGCATGCCTTGGCCCGCCTGGCGAATCAAGCGCGTGCTGCTGGCCACCTGCTGCACCGACTCTTCAATCAGTACCCGAATTTCTTTGGAAGCCTCTGAGGAGCGCTGCGCCAAGCTGCGCACTTCGGCAGCCACTACGGCAAAGCCCCGGCCCTGCTCGCCTGCCCGGGCCGCTTCCACGGCGGCATTGAGCGCCAGGATATTGGTTTGGAACGCGATGCCATCAATCACTGCAATGATCTCGGACATTCGGCCAGCGCCTTGCTCAATGGCCTCCACCGAATGCACGGCCTGCTCCATCACGCCGCTGCCTTGCTCCACCACCTTGCGCAGCTGGTTGGTGTAACGGTCTGCCGCCACCGCTGCTTCTGCATTGTTTTGCACGACAGCCGTCACCTGCTCGACGCTCACCACCGTCTGCGCTACGTTGGTGGCCTGCAGCTCCGTGCGTTCAGCCAGTGCGCGGTTGTCCTGCGTAAGGGTATGCCCCGCCTGTGTCACCAAAGCGGCGTTGCTGCGAATTTCCGCCACCATGCTCGACAGCGCCACCACCATGCTGTCCAGCAGACGTGCCATCTCCCCGAACTCATCGTGGCTGCTGGCCGTGATGCGGTGTGCCAGGTTGCCGTTTGCAGCCTGCTCCATGGCGGACAGCAACCTTGCCATCTCCCAAGAAACATTTCGGCATACGCCGTACACCACATACAAAAAACACAGTACACCGGCCAGTGCGACACCCCACTGCGCCTGAACCGCTAAGCCAGCATAGACACTGCCCCACAGCAATCCCATCGCCAGCAATCCACTGATAGCCACCAAGGCCAGCTTCCAGCCCAGCTTGCAGCGCCGCAGTACCCACAGCATTGGTTGTTGCATAAGCCCGTCCCACCTTTTATAAATGTGTCAAAAGGTTTGTACCGTTGCTATAGCAATGCTGCCTCGGGAGTTGTCCTAGGCAAGGACGTAATGCTCGTGAAAGCCGGGACTGAGTTCATGCAATTTCTGCATTTGGCTGGCAGATAGTGCGCATAAAGATAGGGTAGATTGCACAACCCAGCACATAATATTTGGATAATGAATCCCCTGCTCCAACACCTTCAGCCCTATCCTTTTGAGCGGCTGCGTCAACTATTTGCGGGGGTGACTCCTCCTGCCCCACTGCGCCATATCAGCCTAGGTATTGGCGAGCCACGCCATGCCACGCCGGATTTCATTCAGTCCAGCCTGACCAATAACCTCTCTGGCTTGGCCAACTACCCCGCAACGGCTGGCGACGTGCGCCTGCGCCAAGCCTGCAGCGATTGGCTGCAACGCCGCTACGGCATCACGGTAGACGCTGCTACGCAGGTATTGCCCGTCAATGGTTCGCGTGAGGCACTGTTCTCATTTGCGCAAACCATCATCGACCCCAGCCAGCCCGGTGCCACCGTGCTGTGCCCCAACCCCTTCTATCAAATCTATGAAGGTGCCACGCTGCTGGCGGGTGCCCAGCCCTACTTTGTCGCCAGCGACCCCGCACGTAACTTTGCGGTGGACTGGGACAGCGTGCCTGCCGATGTCTGGGCCAAGACGCAACTGATGTATGTCTGCTCGCCCGGCAACCCCACCGGTGCCGTGATGCCGCTACAAGAGTGGAAGAAGCTGTTTGAGCTGTCGGATCGTTATGGCTTTGTGATTGCCTCCGACGAGTGCTACAGCGAGATCTACTTCCGTGACGAAGCGCCGCTGGGGGGCCTGGAAGCCGCCGTGCAACTCGGTCGCCATGATTTCCGCAATCTGGTGGCTTTCACTAGCCTGTCCAAACGCAGCAATGTGCCCGGCCTGCGCAGCGGTTTTGTGGCCGGTGATGCCCAGTTGCTCAAGTCCTTTTTGCTCTATCGCACCTACCACGGCGGCGCCATGGGCTTGCCGATCCAGCACGCATCCATCGCAGCGTGGTCGGACGAGGCCCATGTCGTGCACAACCGTGCGCTGTACAAGGAAAAGTTTGCAGCCGTCATGCCTATCTTGGCGCCGGTCATGGATGTGCGCTTGCCCGATGCCGGCTTTTACCTGTGGCCGCGCATTCCCGATGCGCTGGGCATGAGCGAGACCGAGTTTGCCCGCGAACTGTTCGCCCAAAGCCATGTCACCGTGCTGCCAGGCAGCTACTTGGCACGAAATGTGCATGGACACAACCCCGGTGCGCAACGTGTACGCTTGGCCTTGGTGGCCGAGACGGCAGAGTGCGTCGAGGCAGCTCAGCGCATCGCGGATTTCATTCAAAAGAACGTCAAGTAAATCATTGTTATGACCCAACAACTGCAACAAATCATCGACCAAGCCTGGGAAAACCGTGCAGAGATCTCTGCCAAATCTGCCCCCAAGGAAGTGGTGGAGGCCGTTGAATACGCGCTGAACGCATTGAACAACGGCAGCTTGCGCGTTGCTTCGCGCGAAGGTGTGGGCCAGTGGACCGTGCACCAGTGGCTCAAAAAAGCCGTGCTGCTGTCATTCCGCCTGAACGACAACAAGCTCATGCAAGCCGGTGATCTGAATTTCTTCGACAAGGTGCCCACCAAGTACGAAGGCATGAGCGAAGCCGAGATCGCCGCCACTGGCGTGCGTGTGGTCCCCCCCGCTGTGGCACGCCGCGGCTCCTTCATCGCCAAGGGCGCTATCCTGATGCCTTCCTACGTGAACATCGGCGCGTATGTGGACGAAGGCACCATGGTAGACACCTGGGCCACCGTCGGTTCCTGCGCGCAAGTGGGCAAGCACGTGCACCTGTCGGGTGGCGTGGGCCTGGGCGGCGTGCTAGAACCCCTGCAAGCCAACCCCACCATCATTGAAGACAACTGCTTCATCGGCGCACGCTCCGAAGTGGTGGAAGGCGTGATCGTGGAAGAGAACTCCGTGATTTCCATGGGTGTGTACATCGGCCAGTCCACCCCCATCTTCAACCGCGAAACCGGTGAGATCACTTACGGCCGCGTGCCTGCTGGCTCGGTGGTGGTCTCAGGCAACCTGCCCAAGAAGACCAAGGACGGCAAGGACTACTCCATGTATGCTGCCATCATCGTCAAGACCGTGGATGCCAAGACCCGCTCCACCACCAGCTTGAACGACCTGCTGCGCGACTAAAACGCCCTGCCGTCAAGCCTGTTTGATGCAGGTTTGATACGCATCCAAAGCCGAACCCGCTGGTTCGGCTTTTTTTACATTTGGCCGGATGGTTTTGCGGCAGACTGTGCATCCAAGAGAGAAGCAACCGTTTCCTTCATTACTACAACAAAGGCTGATTGCATGAGCATGATGGAGCGCATTTTGCGACTGATGGCAGAGAAAAAAGCCTCAGACGTTTACTTGTCCGCCAACTCCCCTGCGCTGATCAAAATTGATGGCGAATGTATTCCCATCAATAGCCAGTTGCTGCCACCCGATGCGCCGCGCGCTTTGCTGGCGGAAGTGGTCAAGCCCCAGGACATGGAGACCCTGCAAGAAGCCGGCGAGCTGAACATGGCTGTGCCTCTGCAGGGGGTGGGTCGCTTCCGTATCAGTGCCATGCGCCAGCGTGGTTCTGTCGCCGTGGTCGTGCGCTTTATTTCGCAGCAGGTACCCAAGCTCAAAGACTTGAGTCTGCCCCCCATTCTGGATGAACTCATTCTCCAAAAGCGTGGGCTGATCTTGGTGGTGGGAGCGACCGGCTCGGGCAAAAGTACGACCTTGGCTGCCATGATTGACAGCCGCAATGAACAAAAAACGGGGCATATCCTCACCATCGAGGATCCCATCGAGTTCCAGTTCCGCAACAAGCGCTCCATCGTCAACCAGCGCGAAGTGGGCTCTGACACCCAGTCACTACAAATCGCCTTGAAAAATGCGCTGCGCCAAGCGCCCGATGTCATTTTGATTGGCGAAATCCGCGACCGCGAAACCATGTCAGCCGCCATTGCCTATGCGCAGTCGGGGCACTTGGTGCTGGCCACGCTGCACGGCAATAACAGCTACCACGCGCTCAATCGCATTTTGAGTTTTTACCCCGTGGAAGTGCGCGCCACCATGCTGGGCGATTTGTCCTCCTCCCTCAAGGCCGTGGTCACCCAGCGCCTGCTGCGCACCCCGGCAGGCAGCCGTGTGCCAGCGGTCGAAGTGCTGCTCAACACCAAACTGGTCTCAGAGCTGATCGAAAAAGGCGACTTCTCCGGGGTACGTGACAGCATGGAAAAGTCCATGGCCGAAGGCTCGCAAACCTTCGAAGAAGACCTGGCACGCCTGATCACCGATGGCACAATTGACCGTAATGAAGGCTTGGCCAATGCAGATTCGCCCACCAATTTGATGTGGCGCCTGCAAAATGCGCCCCAAAATACCGCGCACAGCAGCCCCGCAGAGGCGCCCGCCCCGGTATTGGACGTAGAAATGCCGGCCTTGCCCGAATTTGGTGACCTGCTGCTCAACACAGGCCTTAAAACATAAAGCCCCAGGTGCAGACTTGGGGCACGGCTACACAGAGGGTGTAGCCTCAATTGGATATCTCTCATGTCTCGCACCCTGCAACTGGCTGAACAACTGATCAGCCGCCCCTCCATCACACCCGACGACGCCGGATGTCTTGAGCTCCTGGCAGAGCGTTTGAGCGCTTTAGGCTTTCAGTGCGAACGCATGGACAGCGGCCCCGCGCACTTTCACGTGCACAACCTGTGGGCCGTGCGCCGCAGCGGCCTGCCCCACGCCAAAACCCTGATCTTTGCGGGCCACACTGATGTGGTGCCCACCGGCCCTGTCGCGCAATGGAGCCACCCGCCCTTTACCCCGACTTACCAAGACGGCAAGCTGTTTGGGCGCGGTGCCAGTGATATGAAAACTTCCATCGCCGCCTTCATCGTGGCGGTGGAAGACTTCTTGGCTGCCAACGCCAACACCCCGCTCGATATCGCCTTCTTGCTGACCAGCGATGAAGAAGGCCCCGGCCACGACGGCACCAAAATCGTCTGCCAAGCCCTGAGCGCACGTGGCGAGCCCATGGACTGGTGCATTGTGGGCGAGCCCACCGCGGTGCAACACACCGGCGACATGATCAAAAATGGCCGCCGCGGCTCGCTCAGCGGCCGCCTGACCGTCGAAGGCGTACAAGGCCACATCGCCTACCCCCAGCTGGCGCGCAACCCCATTCACCAGGCGGTGCCTGCACTGACGGAGTTGGCTGCCATCGAATGGGACCAGGGCAACGCCTTCTTCCCCGCCACCAGCTGGCAAATCAGCAACATCCACGGCGGCACGGGTGCATCGAATGTGATCCCCGGCGAGGTGGTGATTGACTTCAACTTCCGCTACAGCACCGAAAACACGGCCGAAAGCCTCAAGCAGCGTGTGAAGTCCGTGCTGGACCGGCACGCGCTGGAGTACGACC
>JAFAGF010000277.1 GCA_023422975.1 Pseudomonadota bacterium | reverse complement strand
TGCTCGAAGCGGTGGCACAGCTCAATCGTGGTGGCTGGCATGTGGCACTGGCTACCAATCAGCCTGGTCTGGGGCGGGGCAGCTTTGATGTGAATGACCTCAATGCCATCCATTTGCGCATGCAGCGGGAGCTGGCTGCTGTAGGGGCTCGCATTGAGGCCGTGTTTTTTTGCCCACATACGCCGGAGGAGCACTGTGCATGCCGCAAACCGGCACCGGGGCTGCTGCAGCAAGTGGCCTCTCGGTATGGGGCAGAGCCGCACGAAGTGTGGGTGGTGGGGCAAAACCTCAAGCATTTGCAGGCCGGTGCTGCCATGAATGCCCACGTCCTGTGGCTGCAGCTTGGCGAGGAGGAGGCACCTCCTGCCGGGATGGCGTCACACATACCGCACTACACCAGCTGGAAAGCAGTGGCCGATGCACTGGCTCCTGACGTGCAGGCGCCACCGCCCGCGCCGGTTGCCGGCAGTTAATTGGTGCGCACGTTTTGTTTTTGATACTGGCCGATTGTTAGGACTGTTTTCATGTCGTTTATTCGCTCTGTGATCCACATGCTGTGGATGGGCATCACGGTCATTCCGTACACCTTGCTGATTTTGATCGTACGTTTGTTTGGCGGCTCTGCGGCGCTGCGCTGGACGATTGCACGTGCGTGGCTCAAGCTGAGTGTGGACAGTGCCGGTTGGTTCTGCGGCGTGAAATACCGAGTACAAGGCATGGAGAATCTGCCAACGGATTCTCGGCAAGGTGTGGTGCTGTTGTGCAAACACCAGTCCACCTATGAAACCTTTTTGATGCCGGCGATCATGCCGCGTGCCTTGGCTTATGTGTTCAAGAAAGAGCTGTTGAGCATTCCCTTCTTCGGCTGGTCCATCGGCAGCCTGGACATGATCCACATTGATCGCAAGCACGGCTCGCGTGCCTTTCACAAAGTGGTAGAGCAAGGCAAGCGCCTGCTGGCGCAAGGCATCTGGGTCATCATGTTCCCCGAAGGCACCCGCGTGGCCCGCGGTGAAGTGGGGGAGTACAAAACCGGAGCGACTCGCTTGGCCATCATGACCGGCGTTCCCGTGGTGCCGATTGCGGTCACTTCGGCCAAATGCTGGCCGCGCAAATCGTTTGTCAAAAAACCAGGTGTGGTGGATGTGTCTGTCGGCCCCATGATTGCCAGTGAAGGGCGCAAGCACGAAGAGTTGATGGTGGAGGTGCAGGCCTGGATTGAGGCCGAAATGCGCCGTTTGGACCCCGAGGCCTACCCGGTTGCCCCCACAGCCATCCGCAACGACGGTCAAGCTTGAGTACCTTGGAGTTTGCCCACCCGAAAGCCACGCACACCGCCCCTTTGGGCAGTGCCAGCGTGGCTTACTTGTTGGTGCGCAGCAGCCGGCGCAGCATTGGGCTGGAAGTCGGGGACAGTGGTTTGACTGTACGTGCGCCCTTGCGCGCCAGCATGGCCAACATTGAAGCCGTGTTGCAGGACAAAGCGCGTTGGGTGCTTGCCAAACTGGGTGAGCGCGAAACACGGAACCAGCAAGTGCCGCAGATTGCCTGGCAACACGGCGCCTACTTGCCGTATCTGGGCGGAGTGCTGCAATTGCATTTGCACCCCGCAGCCCCCCGCAGTGGTGAGTTGCTGGCTGTGGGCGAGCAGCGCTGGGCGCTGCACCTGAGTTTGCCGACTGATGCCGCGGGTGCCAGCGTGCGCGCCCAGGTTAATGCATGGTGGCTGCGCCATGCCCGTGCTTTGTTTGTCGAGCGCCTACAACGCTTTGCGCCGGAGTTGGGTGTGCAGTGGCGCAGTCTGCGCTTGTCCAATGCCCGCACCCGCTGGGGTAGCGCGAAGGAGGACGGCGGCATCATGTTGAATTGGCGGTTGCTGCACTTTCGCCTACCCGTGCTGGATTACGTAGTGATTCATGAGCTTTCACATTTGCGCGTGATGGACCACAGCCCACGCTTTTGGGCGGTTGTTGCGTCGGCCTGCCCGGACTATGTGCGCTTGCGTGCAGAACTGCGCCAGCAGCCAGCACCCGACTGGGTGCTTTGAAAATAGAAGCAACTAGTGATTGATTTTCAATGCTTTTGTGTAGAAATCTATTTGAATCGATTGTTCTGCAAGCACTGGAAGCTCTTCTTTTTAAGAAGCCTGGCCTGGCGCAGCCATCGCCTGTGTGCGAAACTGTGCTGCAATCTAGCCCTTGATAAGGATTGTGCGATGACCACCCCGCAAACGCTTCAAGTCATTCCTGCCGCTGCGTATGCAGGAGATATTCCTGCGCCTTTGGCCTGGCAGTGGGTGCAGATGGGCGAAGCCGTGTTGATTGATGTGCGCACCGACGCCGAGCGCGCCTGGGTGGGGCACGTTCCGGGTGCGGTGCCGGTGCAGTGGAAACTGTGGCCCGGCATGGCCAACAATCCAGACTTTGATGCACAGCTGCAAGCCGCTGTGCCTGCGGGTGGCAAGGCCGTTTTGCTGTGCCGCAGCGGTGTGCGCTCGGTCGCTGCTGCCGCGCGGGCCCAGCAACTGGGTGTGGAGGCCTACAACATCCTCGAAGGTTTTGAGGGCGATGTAGACGCCAATGGCCACCGTGGCAATGTGGGTGGCTGGCGCAAGCAAGGGCT
>JAFAGF010000276.1 GCA_023422975.1 Pseudomonadota bacterium | reverse complement strand
AGAAGCTTCTTTCTCTATAGCAAATACTGGCTGCTGCGTCCCCTCCAGAAACCACTCCTTGCGCCCAGGCTCTAGCGCTGCTGCGCCCGTTGCAGCCACAAAACGCACCGTTTGCTGCTGCAATCCTACAGGGGCCTGCGGTGCCCGGCTGGGCACGCGCGCATGCAATGCCGCCATGATGTCTGCCCAGATGGGTGCTGCACCACTGCTGCCACTGACGCTGTGCATGGCTTCCCCCGAGGCATTGCCCACCCACACGCCCACGGTGTAGCGCTGCGACCAGCCCACCGCCCAATTGTCGCGCATGTCTTTGCTGGTGCCGGTTTTCACCGCCGTCCAAAAGCGTGTGCCCAACACGCTGTCCAGTCCAAAGGTGCTGGCGCGGGCTTGCGCATCCGACAAAATATCGCCCACCACAAAAGCGGCCTGCGGCGATAGTGCCTGCACAGGCTGGGCGCTCTGTGCCACGCCCAATACGGCAGGTGCAACCGGCGCAAACTGGCCACCATTGGCCAAGGCCCGGTAGGCATTCGTCAGGTGCAGCAGCGGCACTTCAGCGCTGCCCAGCGCCAGGCTGTAGCCGTAATACCCCGCGTTTTCGCGCAGCGGCAGCCCCAGCTGGCGCAGCTGCTGAAAGAAGGCGTCCGGCGTCACCATCACCAGCGTGCGCACGGCCGGCACATTCAGTGAAGCAGCCAACGCCATGCGCACCGACACCCAGCCTTTAAAGCGCCGGTCATAGTTTTGCGGAATGTACAAACCGGAGGGCGTGGCAATCTGCGCCGCAGAGTCTTCCAGCAAAGAGGCCGCGGTCAGGCGGCGCTCATCCAGCGCCTGCGCATACAAAAAAGGTTTGAGGGTCGATCCCGGCTGGCGCCAGGCCAGCACACCATCGACCTCGCTGGCTTGGCTGAGCGTGCCCGATGAGCCCACCCAAGCCAGCACTTCACCGCTGCGGTTGTCCAGCACCACCGCCGCGCCGTCTTGCACATTGCGCCCTTGCAACTCACGCAGATGGCGCTGCAGACTCTCTTGCGCCACACGCTGCACCCGGGCGCTGAGCGTGGTGGTAATGCCTTGGCGCGGAATGGCTTGTGCATGGTCATAGCCCGCCCAGACGCGCTGCGCCCAGTGCGCGGCATCGCCTTCTGTGGCAGTCCATAAGCGGGCGCGCAAGGCTTGTTCGGTACGCCACTGCACGATGGTGCAATCGGGCTTGGAAGTAGATTTCTCTGCAGCCGTATGCTGTTGCTGCAAGTCTTGCCAAACCACGCAGGCGCGCTGCGCCACCACGGCGGCACTGGCATTGGGGCCACGTACCAAAGCCGCGGCAATGGCGGACTCCGTTTCATCGAGTCCATGCGCGGCTTTGCCAAACAAGGTTCGGCTGAGGGCATCAATGCCTACCAGTTCGCCCTTAAATGGCAGCAGGTTCAGATAGGCTTCCAGAATCTGGTCTTTGCGCCAGCGCCGCTCCAGCTGCGTGGCGGCCAGCGCTTGCCCCAGCTTTTGCCCCATGCTGCGCCCGCTGGCACTGGCACGCCAGTCTTCGTCCATCAGCCCGGCCAATTGCATGGTGATGGTGCTGGCACCCCGCGTTTTGGTGTTCCACACATTGCCCCATGCAGCGGCAGAGACAGCCCGCCAGTCCACCCCGCTGTGGGCATAAAAACGCTGGTCTTCGCTGACCAGCAAAGCCATCCGCAAGGCGGGCGACACCTCCCCCAAACCCACCCAGGCGCCACGGCGCACCTGCTTATCGGTGCGCAGGCGCTGCAGCACCTCGCCTTCGCGCGAGAGGATGTAGGTTTCGGAGGATTGAAAGCTGCTGTGCACTTCCTGCGGTGTGGGTAAGGCCCAGCTGAGGGCGGGCAGACACACGCCGCCCAGCACCACGAGCGAACGCCAACTAGCAAGCACCACGGACAAACGCTTAGGCCAGCACCACGCGCACGGGCTGGTGGTCTGATGCCTGCGTTTGCTGGTTCACTTCAAAGCTGCGCACTTTCTCGCACAGGCTGTCGCTGACCCAGACAAAATCGCAAGCACCTGGCTCGGGGCCAAACTGGCGGTCAAACACCCGGAAGGTATCTGGCTGGGGCTCATTGCTACGCAGCACGCGCCACGCATCGTTCCACGCGGCCCCCACCACGCCTTCGGGCCAACCGGCTTCCAAGCATTCGATCACCGCCGCCGGAGAGTCCAGCGCCGCGTACTCCATCTCGTGCGACTCCAGATTGAAGTCGCCACACAGCACGGCATGCGGCGTGTGCGGTTTGGTTTGAAACGGCGAGCCATCTTGCGCCGGTGGCGGTGGTGCAAACACCTGCGACAGCGCTTCAAAGTGCATGCGTCGCAAATAACGTGCTTGCGCCATGCGCTGGCGTTTGGAGTAGTACTCCAGGTGCGTGGTCATCACACGCACCGGGCCCAGCACGGGGTCTTGCACCGTCACTGCGGTGCACATGCGCGGCATGGTGCGAATGTTCTGGTCGGCCGGATACGGCAGCGGGTAGTGCTGCACCTGCAGCACCGGTAGCCGTGTGGCAATCAGGTTGCCAAACTGCTGCTCGCCAGCCTCAGTCCACTCGTGCACGGCCGCACCAAAAAATACCGACCAGCCGGGCAACAAGGCTTTCAACTGCTCGACCTGGTGGGCCGCGCCCCCCCGCAACTGGGGGTAGTTGATGGCAATTTCTTGCAGGCACAGCACATCGCATTCGCCCATGGCTTGCACCGTTTGGACAATGCGCTCAGGGCGCACTTCACCATCCAGGCCACAGCACCATTGGGTATTCCAAGTGACTAAATGCATGACACACTCTCTCTAAGCATGGTGAGACGAACCGTGACGACACGCTCACACAGGGTGAAACATAACTGTTCTTGTCGATGTTCAGTGCATTTCATCCGAATTTGAGAATTTTTTTGACATTTCATCACCTTTACAACCATGTCTTTTTGTGACCAAGCATGGCAGCGCAACCTGCCATTGTTTAACGCTACGCTCGCTCTGCCGTTCAACCAGGCACTGGCCGATGGCAGTCTGGCGCGTGACGCCTTCCAGCATTACATGATTCAGGACGCCCACTATCTGGTGGCTTTCGGCCGCGCGCTGGCCATTGCCGGAGGCAAAGCCGATGACGCAGAAGGTGTGGTGCAGTTCTCACAAGCCGCCAAAGAAGCCGTGGTCACCGAGCGTTTGCTGCACGACAGCTTCATGCGCGATTACGACGTGACGCCAGAAAAATTCCAAAGCACCCCGCTGTCGCCCACCTGCCACCATTACTGCCACTTTCTGCAGTCTACGGCGTGGAGCCGCCCTTACGCCGTCGCACTGGCGGCGCTGCTGCCGTGTTTCTGGATTTATGCCGAAGTGGGCATTGAGCTGCAAAAACGCAGCGTGCTAGGCAACCCCTACCAAAGCTGGATAGATACCTACGGTGGTGAAGAATTTCATGCCCACGTACGTGCCGTGCGCAACACTGTGGATGCGGTGGCCGCGCAGGCCGATGCCAAGACCGTGGCCGAAATGCACCAGGCCTATACCGATGCAGCACGGCTGGAATGGATGTTCTGGGACAGCGCGTACCGTATGGCCGTGTGGCCTTGCTAATTGCAATTCGTAAAAAATAGAGCTGCTAGCGCTTGAAAACAAAGGGTTTCAGATAGAAAAGTATCTGAAACCCTTTTTTCATGAGCGCAAGCAGCTCTTTTTTTTTTTAGAAATATCTCTCTTGGGATTACTTGATCCCCGCGCGCATAAAGCTTTGCACAAACTGGCGCTGGAACAAGATGAAGGCAATCAGCAGCGGGGCCGAAGTCATCAGCGTGGCGGCGGTGATGGTGGACCAGTCCACGCCCTGCTCAACGCTGGAAAACACCTGCAACCCCACCGTCAGCGGGCGCGACTCAACGCTGTTGGTGATGATGAGTGGCCACAAAAAATTGTTCCAGTGAAAGCTCACTGAGACCAGCGCAAACGCGGTGTAGACCGGCTTGGCCAGCGGCACATACACGCGCCACAACACCTGCAAAGTGCTGGCGCCTTCTACGCGCGCGGCCTCATCCAGCTCTTTGGGAATGCCCATGAAGGTTTGACGCAGCAAGAAGATGGCAAAGGCCGAGGCAAAGTACGGCAAGCCAATCGCAAACAGCGTGTCCACCAAGCCCAGCTTGGCCATGGTCTGGTAGTTCTCCACCAGCAAGATGTCCGGCATGATCATCAGCTGCACCAGCACCAAGGCAAACGCCACGTTCTTGCCACGGAACTCATAGCGCGCAAATGCAAACGCCGCCAAGGTAGACAGCACCAGCTGCACTGCCAAAATCAGCAGCACCAGCACCGTGGTGTTGAAAAAATAGCGCGCAAACGGCGCGGCTTCCCACGCGTTGCGGAAGTTTTGCAGCGTCCACGGTGCGCTCAGGTCAAAGCGAATCGCGTAATCACTGGGGTGAAAAGCGGTCCAAAACGCATAGGCCAGCGGCAAGATCCACAGCAGCGCCAGTGTCCATGCGGCCAGCGTATCCAGCCACGTATGTCGGTAAATCACAGCAGGCGCGCTCATTTGTAATGCACCTTTTTATCCAGCACAAAAAACTGAAACAGCGCCACACCCGCCAGCACCACCACCAGCACCACCGTAATGGCTGCCGCGTAGGCCGTGTCCCAAAACTTGAAGCCCACTTCATACAGGTGGTAGAGCAGCAAGGTGGTGGCATTGTCTGGACCACCCCGCGTGAGAATGAACACATGGTCCACCAAACGGAAGGCATTGATCACCGCATTGATCAGCACGAACAGCGTGGTCGGCATCAACAGCGGCCACTGCACACGGCGAAAGAAATACCAGCGCGAAGCACCTTCAATGGCCGCCGCTTCTTTCAAGCTGGGGTTCAGCGTCTGCAGCGCCGCCAGATAAAAAATCATGAAAAAACCGGCCTCTTTCCACACGGCCACCAGCGTGATGCACGCCAAGGCCGTAGCGGGGTCGCCCAGCCAGTTGTGTGACGGAAAGCCCAATGCCGTGGTGAACTGCTCCAACAGCCCGTATTGCGGGGTGTAGAAAAACAGCCAGATATTGGCCACGGCAATCATGGGCAGCACCGTGGGCGTGAAATACGCCATGCGCAAAAAGGTGCGCCCGGCAATGCGCTCATTCACCCACACGGCCATCAACAGCGCCAGCCCAATCGATGCCGGAATGGTGGCGGCCGCAAACCACAGGTTGTTGCGCACGGCCTGCCAGAACACCGGGTCATCGGCCATGACCTCGTAGTTCTCCAGCCCCACCCACTGCGCCGGACGTGCGCCTTTGGGTGTCGAGAAAAAACTATCCATCAGCGTGGCCACGGCGGGCCAGTGCGTAAACGTGACCAACAACACCAGCGCCGGTAACAGCAGCAGCCACGCATGCATGCTGCGCTGGCTGGCACCGGCCATGGGTGATGAAACAGAACCTGACATGCGCTTCCAACTTCTCACATCAACAAACAAGCGCCTTGCCCGGCGCACCGTCTGTCAAACGGCAAACCATACCCGGCAAGGCGTGGAGCAGACAAAGCCACCGCTTTGCCCGCGCGGCATCAACGGTAGCTGCGCAAGATGCGGTCGGCTTCTTTTTGCGCATCTTTCATGGCTTGGGCGGATGTCTTGGTGCCATTGAGTGCCGCCTGTACCGCATCGTTGAGCACCTTGGTCACGCGCTGGTTTTCGTGGGTCGAAAACTCCGCCACCGACACGGGCAACTGGTCTCGCGCGACCAGCGCCTGCGGGAAGTCTTGGCCGTACTTTTTCAGCGTGGGGGTGTCATAGGCCGCTTGCGACACGGCGACATAGCCGCTGTCCATGCTCCACTGCGCAGCACGCTCGGGCTGGGTGATCCACTGTGCAAACTTGAAGGCCGCTTCTTGCTGCTCCTTGGGCACGCTCTTGAAGATGTAGAAGTTGCCGCCACCGGTGGGCGAGCCCTTGCGCACATTGCCCGCAATCTGGCCCACGCCAAAGTCAAACTTGGCGTTGGTTTTGAGGTTGGTGAGGTTGCCCGTGGTGGTCACGATGATGGCGGCCTTCTTTTCCATGAAGTCCTTGGGCGTGGTGCCCCACTCCACCACACCCTTGGGGTGCACGCCATCTTTGGCCAGGTTGACCCACGTCTCCAGCGCTTCGATGACCTTGGGGTTGTCAAAGGTCACCTTGGTGCCGGCCTCATTGGCCAGGAGCACATCATTGGGCGTGGTGAAGGTTTGCAGCATCCAGTACGCAAAGCCCGTGGAGGGGATTTGAATGCCGTACTGCGTGACGTTACCGTTGGCGTCTTTCTTGGTCAGCTTTTTGGCTGCATCCTTTAATTCCGCCCAGGTCTGGGGCGCTTTGTTCGGATCCAGGCCTGCTTCCTTGAACGCGTCCTTGTTGTAGTACATCACCACGGTCGAACGCTGAAACGGTACGCCCCAGGTCTTGCCTCCCGTTTGGCTGTTGGCCATGAACGCGGGGTAAAAGCCCTTGAGCCACGCCTTGTCGGCATCGGTCTTCACAAAGTTGTCGATGGGCACGATGGCATCTTCATCGATCAATGTGAACATATCGGTGGACAGCAGCACCGAAGTAGCAGGCGCTTTGCCCGACTTGTGCGCCGTCAGCGCCTTCACAATGGTTTCTTGGTAGGTGCCCGCATAAATCGGCACGATTTTGTATTGCGGGTGGGCTTGGTTGAAATCTGCCGCGTAGCCGTCAATCGTTTTGGTGATGGGGCCACCCACGGCAACGGGGTAGTAAAAAGGCACTTCCACAGGCGTTTGCGCCCAGGCTGCGGTGGTCATGCCCAGCACGGCGGCTGCGGCCGAAGCCTTCAGGAAGGTCTTGCGTTGCATAGTGATTGCTCCTCGCGGGGGGTAAAAAAGCGGTTCAGGCAGCCATGCGCTGGCCGTTGGCGTCAAAGAAATGCATATCGGCTTGGCGCCAGTGCAGCGGCACCTGCTGGCCCATCTGCGGTAGCACGCTGCCGGGCGCACGCACGGTGAGGCTCTCTTGCCCCACCTGGCAGCGCAGCACCACATCAGCACCCAAATACTCTTGCCCAGTGACCTGCGCCTGCACCACCACGCTGTCGGCGGCAGGGGCTTCGCCCCAATGCACCGCCTCAGGCCGCAAGCCCATGCTGGTAGCAGCCACCGCGCCGGTTTGTACCGGACTGCCTGCAATGCAGCCGTCTTGCAGCCGCAGCAAATTCATGGCGGGCGTGCCAATAAAGCGGGCTGCAAAAGTCGTAGCAGGCTGCGCATACATGGCGCGCGGCGCAGCGCATTGTTCGACCTTGCCTTGGTGCAACAGCACCACCTGATCGGCCATACTCATGGCTTCCGCTTGGTCGTGCGTGACGTACACCACCGTCAGGCCCAAGCGCTGCTGCAGCTCGCGCAGCTCGGCGCGCATTTCTTGGCGCAATTGCGCATCCAGGTTGGACAGGGGCTCATCCATCAAACACACATGGGCCTGCGCGACCAAAGCGCGCCCCAGCGCCACGCGCTGCTGCTGACCGCCCGAGAGCTGGCCCGGTCTGCGGTCCAGCAAATGCGACAGTCCCAAGAGATCTGCAGCTTCAGCCAAACGCTTTTCGGCTTCGGTCTTGGCCACTTTGCGCACCGACAGGCCAAAGCCAATGTTCTCGCGCACGCTCAGGTGCGGGAACAAGGCATAGTTTTGAAACACCATGGCAATGCCACGCTCGGCTGGCGGCAGCTGGGTAACGTCTTTGCCGCCAATCCGCACGCGGCCTGAGGTGGCAGTTTCCAGGCCCGCAATGATGCGCAGCGTGGTGGATTTACCGCAGCCCGAGGGGCCCAACAACACGCAGAAAGAGCCTGCGGGAATCTGCAAATTCATGGCGCGCAAGGCCGTGGTGTCTCCCCACGACTTGGCGACTTGTTCGAGTTCGATGGTCGACATAGCCAACCAGTTTATGCAGGCTATATGTCGATGTCATGACGACTTCGTCGGTGATAACCCTCTAAAAATCGCACATCGTCACAAAATTTTCACAAATCCATCACTCCAGCAGCAGCTCAAAGCTCGGTATGCCCAGGTGCCCGGTTCAACAGCGCTGCGCGCTGGTCGGCGCTGACAGACAGGTAGCGCTCATAGTTGCGCAAAATGTCGGCAATCAATTCTTCATGGCGCAGGTACTGAATGTCATAACCCTCACGACCATCGGCAAAAAAGGTCACAGGCTCCACCACGTGGCGGCGCTGGTTCGATGCTTCATCGGTGACCTCGGTCAGCATAAAACCAGGCAACTTGCGGGCAACAGGCCGCACCCCGTAGACAAAGTCACGCAGCTGTGGCGCAGGGATCACCAGCCGCACGGTACCTGCATCCGCACCTTCGGTGCTGCGGCTTTCATCGTGGACCTGCACCTCCACCCCCTGGCGTTGCAGTTCTGCAGCCACCTCGCGCATCGCTGGCAGCACGGTTTTCTGCAAAAAGCTTTTCACATCCCCGGCGGACGGCTGGTGCACGATCAGCTCCAAGCGCTTGCGCCAGTGCTGCCCCGTCCAGAAATTGGTAGCGGGCGACAGGTCTTGCCGGGCATGGGTGACATCGGCCTTCATGCCGCGCCACAGGCCTACACACAGCATCCCCATGATGGCTGCCACTGGCATGGCCGCCACCAAGGTCATCGCCTGCAAAGCCTTGAGCCCACCAGCCAGCAACAGCACCACCGCCGTCACGCCCAGCACTGCAGCCCAAAACAGCCGCTGCCAAATGGGCGACTGCGGATCACCGCGCGAAGCGATGGCATCCACCACATAGGCACCCGAGTCGGCCGAAGTCACAAAAAACAAGGCAATCAATACGATGGCCAGCCATGACACAGCGCGGGTCAGTGGCAGGTATTCAAAAAAGCGAAACAGCAAGGCATCCACATTGCCCACGGTTTGCGCCAGTGCCCCCTGGGCCACATGGGTGTCGATCCAGATGGCGCCATTGCCAAATGCCGTCATCCACAAGAGGTTAAAGGCAGTGGGAATCAGCAGCACACCAATGATGAATTCGCGCACCGTGCGACCGCGCGAAATACGGGCAATGAACATGCCCACAAAAGGCGACCACGAGATCCACCACGCCCAGTACAAAATGGTCCAGCCACCAAACCAATTCGGGTCTTGGGCCGGCTCATACGCAAAAGTGCGCAGCGACAGGCTGATCAGCTCAGAGGCGTAATTGCCGATGTTTTCACTGAATGCCTGCAACAAAAACACCGTCGGCCCAAACAGCAGCACAAAGCCCAGCAGCACAAACGTCAGGATCAGATTCACTTCAGACAAACGGCGCACACCTTTGTCCAGCCCGGAAGCCGCCGACAGCCCCGCCAACGCCACCACAGCCACAATCACGCCCACGCGGAATGCCGCAGTGCTGGTGTCCCAGCCCGTCACCAGATGCAAGCCCGCGGCCAGCTGCATGGCGCCATAGCCCAACGTGGTTGACAGACCTGCGATGGTGCCCACCAAGGCGAACGCGTCCACGCCATGCCCAATCGGACCGTTGATGCGCTGCTGCAGCAAGGGGTACAGGCCAGAGCGCATCGTCAGGGGCAAGTTGTAGCGAAAGCCGAAGTAAGCCAGCGTCAGCCCCATCACCCCGTAAATGGCCCAGGCGTGAAACCCCCAGTGGAAGAAGGTGGACGTCAAAGCCTCTTTGGCCGCACCCGCCGTACCCGCCACTTGGGTGGGTGGATTGAGGTAATGCTGCAGTGGCTCGCCCACGCCAAAGTACATCAGGCCAATGCCCATGCCTGCGGCAAAGAGCATGGCCGTCCACGACACAAAACTGAATTCGGGCTTGGCATCGTCCGGTCCGAGGCGGATATCACCGTAACGGCTGACCGCCAGCAGCACCAGAAACAGCAGAAACAGCGTGGCGATAACGGTATAGAACCAGTCAAAATGCCCCACCACCCAAGCTTGGGCACGCGAGAACCAGCTGTCTGCCTGCGCCGGAAAAGCGCCACACAAAACCAGCAGCGCGACCAAGACCAGCAAGGCCGGCACCACCACCGGGGCGGAGAAAGTCGTGGTGGGTGCGGTGCGTACACCTGGTTCAGAAGCTGGAGTGTTCATGGTCGTCACGCGGTGAGAAAGACTGGGTAGCGAAGTATGCGCACTCCGCTGCAAGGCAACGCGTCAGACAAAGCACGCAGTCTGATCTGCTTGTATTAAAAAAGTAGCAACTAACGCTGGTTATTCCTTACTTTAAAGGTCAAAACACATCAAAAACCTTTTAAATACTACGCTAGCCGCTATTTTTTTATTAATCAGGGCGAATCGGCGTGCTGGCCTGTGCCCCCACCACCGTGGTCCACGGCTGGATGCGGTAGCTGCGCACCAGCCCATTTTTAAAGTACGCATCGGCCTGCACAAACTGCTCCACCGCCTGTGCGTTGTCGCAGTCAAATACCAGCACGGCGCTGTCCGCCGGGTCACCCACCGCACCGCCCAGCAGCAGTGCGCCGCGCGCTTGCCACTCCCAAGCTTGGCGCAAATGGGCATTGCGGAATTCCCCGCGGCGCTCCAGGTAGTCATCGGTGTAGTGGTAGGTCAGCAAATAGTGCATACAACGTTCTTTCAGGTTTCAATCAAAAAGTGATGGGGTAGCCATACAACGCCACCCCATCCAGGAATCAAGGCTGCGCTACCTTCCAGCGCGCATTGGGCAACTCGCCAAACATTTCGGGGGCGTACAGGGCCTCGGCGCGCGTGGGCGGCAGGGCAAAATCGCCCGCATTGTTCAAGCGCACGGTGTATTCCACCGCCGCCTTCCCCTTGGGCAGGTAACCCCAGTAGACCCGGTAGCTGTCCTGGCCTCGCTCCACAAAGTCCGGCCAAGTTCCTTCACCAGCGCCTTCGCCTTGCTGGGCAATGTCCGAGTCACGCCCCAGACCGCTGCCCACAATGGTGGCACCCGCAGGAATGGGGTCGCTCAGCGCCACCCACGTCATGTCGGCACTGGCCGTCACTTCCAGGCGAATGCGCACCAGATCACCACGCTTCCAGCCCTGGCTGTTAGCGCCTTGCAGCGGCGTCACGGTTTTTTGCAGCACATACCCCGCATTCACCGGCTGCGTGCGCGGCACGGCGGCCACCGACTGAAAGCCCACCCACGGTTTGCCGGTGCCACGGTGTTGCACGCTGAGTTGCCCCATGCGGCGCTCGCCCCAGGGCAGGAACACGGTGCGCCCCGTGCTTTCTGTGCTTTGCGCACTGCCTGCGGGCAGAGCGGTGGCGGCTGCAGGCTCGCCCTCTGCCGCCGCAGGCGCGGCATTCCAGTGCACGGTCTGCGTGGCCGTCCCCAGCAAGGCCGTGGTGTTGCCGGTGACTTCCTCACGTTCATAGCGCTGCGAGAACTGGCGCAAGGCCAAACCCGCCCAGGTGTTGGCCGTGGTCGTCCCCCAGGAGCCCTGCTTTTGGCGGGCCAGTAAGCCAGTCACCAAGCGCGTGCGTTCGGCATCCCAGGCCGGGTCATCGATGGTGGTCAGCAGCAAGCGGGCGATGTTCACGTCCACGCCTTGCATCAGCCACCACCATTGGTCCTGGGCATCGGTGCTAAAGCCCACTTGCGAGCCCTGGTAGGACAAGCGGGTTTTGAGCAACTGCTGCACCTCTGCCAAACGCTCATCACGGCTGGGCACTTGCGGCATGTGCTGCAAGATGCTGAGCCAGTCAATGAGCGCATGCGTGGGCCACTCTTGCGGCGCCATGCGAATGCTCTGCAGCATGGCGGGCCGTGCTTTGCCACTGCGCGCCAGCGCGGCAATGGCGGCCAGCTTGCGCACATCCAGATCTTGGCGCGGGCTCCAGTGCTTGCGCTCAATACGCCCCTCCACAAAGGCGATCAGGCCCGACTCCATGCGCGCTTGCTCGGCGGCCGGCAATTGCATGCGCGCATCCACGGCCTTCACGCTGTGATGTACCGCCAGCAAATGCGCGGTCAGGCTGTCGCTGCCTTGTGCGCGGCGACTGTCTTGCGGCGGGAAGTACATGGCCAGGCCGTCATCGTCCAGATACGTTGGCAGTTGGGCCATGGTTTGCTGCCACAGCGCTTCATCGTGCAAGCCAATGGCCTTGCCCACGGTTTGTTCCAGGCAGGCGTAAGGGTAGGCAGCCCACCAGTCACGTAGGCCGGGCACGCCCTCTTCCTTGTCAGCCAATTTGTCACTGAACGACAGGCGCACCCCGCCCCTGCCGGGCAAGGCGTTCTCAGGCCAACTCAGGGCTTGCTCCCAGCGGCCGTCCACTTGCGCGATGGTGGCTTGCTGCACAGCCAGCGGTACGGCAGGCAGCAAACGCTGTTGCACCACCAGACTGTCTTTGGCACCGCTCTTGGCATCTTCCGCATCCATGCGCCACTGCCACGTACCTTGGGCCGCTTGCGCCAGGCTGTGCGGCACGGTCACCTCCCACGTCACTTCGCGTGCAGATTGGGCCGCAAGCTCCACGGTTTGCGCTTTCAATGCCACATCCCCTGCATGCGGCTGCAGCTTGACCTGCATGGGTTGGTCGGTGCTGTTGCGCACCGTCAGCATGGCGCGGAACTGGTCACCCTCACGCACCACCGGTGGCAAACCACTGATGAGCTGCAAATCCTGGCTGGTGCGAATGTCCACGCTGCCAGAACCAAAGCGCTGCACCCCATCGTCGGCCACCGCCACGATGGTGAAACTGGTGAGCGCATCGTTGAGCGGCACCTCCACCACGGCCTGACCTTGTGCGTTGAGTTGCACCACGGGATTCCACAGCAACAGGGTGTCCAGCAGCTCACGCGTAGGCGCACCTTGGCCGCCACCGCCGCCCGGTGCCGCGGCCTTGCGCCCATAGTGGCGGCGCCCCACCACCTCCATTTGTGCGGTGGCGGTATCCACCGCCCAGCCACGGCGCTGCCACATGGCTGCACGCAAATCCCAACTGCGGTTGGGCGACAACTCCAGCAAAGCCTTGTCGACTGCAGCCACGGCCACCTCGGCATGGGCCGCTGGCTTGCCATCGGGCAGCGTGGCACGGATGGTGACTTTGGCGGTTTCACGGATTTGATAGCCCGCCTTATCAGCCTGCACCACCACATTCAGCTGCTGCGAACGGTCTTGCACCTGCAACTCGGCCACACCCAGCCGAAAGGCGGGTTTGCTCAAATCCACCATGGCCGTAGGTGCCACGTATTCTTTGCCGCCATACCAGAACGCATTCCACCACTGGCGTGGTGCCTTGTAGCCCCAGGTGAAAAAGCTGTACCACGGCACTTCATACAAGCGCCCGCGCAAGGCCAGCACACTCACAAACACATTCGGGCCCCAGCCCGTCTGCACGGGCAGCGCAATCGTCGGGTCTTTGCCCTCCAGCTGCATCACCTGCGTATGCAGCACCCCTTCACGCTCCACGCTCACCAGCGCTGTCGCTTCGCGAAAAGGCATGCGCACTTGCAGCTTGGCAGTTTCTCCAGGGCTGTAGCTGGTTTTTTCTGCCAGCACATCCATGCGGTCGTGGTCTTGGCCACCAAACCACAGCTCGCCCTGCCCCATCACCCAGACCGTGTCTGCCGCCTGCGCAGTGTGGCCCTGTTTGTCCTGCACGGAAGCAATCAGTTCGACCTCACCAGCCTCCACCACCTGCACCTCACACAACAGCAGGCCGCGTGCGTCGCTTTTGCCACTGCACACCTCGCCCAAGCTCTTGCTGCTGCGCTGGTTGTCATAGGTGTAGAAACCTCCGACCAAACGCTTGCGTGTGGTGGTGGTGGTGTGCTGCACCGCCTGCACCTTCAATGGCACGCCGGCTTGCGGGTTGCCTTGGGTGTCCACCGCCACCGCCTGCAAACGCATCTTGCGGCCTACCGACATCCAGCCCTCGGTGCGAATTCCGGCCAGTACCGCCGACGGCCACACACTGTGGCTGCTGCGCAGGGTCTGAATTTCGCCATTCGGGTCAGCAAAGCTGGCTTCCAGCACCAAATTCTGTGCTTCCTGGATCGGGGGCAACGCAGGCAGCGTGACCTGGCCCTGACCCTGTGCATCCAAGCTCAGCGCCAGCTTATCGGCCACCAAACGTGCGCCATCGCTGCTGGTGTCTTCCGCCTCACGATCGCCCTCCTGCTGCGCACGCGGCGCGCGAAAGCTATAGCCTGCCCAACGCTCAAAGCTCACTCCTCGGTCACGCAGCAAGGCACTGACTTGCACGGGGTGACCACTGGCTGCACCGCCATTGATAAAGTTCAGGCTGACAGCCACCGGCACGGCCTTGGGCTGTACCAGCACCGACTTTTCCACGGGTTGCACGCTGCCTTGGAAGACCGGCAAACGGAAGGCTTCCACCCGGAACTCACCCGACTGCAGCACGCGCTGGCCGCCCTGTGCCTGTTCTGGCCAGCGCAGCTCGACCGTGTACAAACCCAGTTTGGCCGCAACGGGGGCCGCAAAACTGCTGATGGCATTGCGCCCGCCGTTGTGCGTGGCCGTCCATTGCAAAGGCTGCTTGTATTGCTGCCCGCTGCCCACATGCGTAATCACCAGCTCTGCAGGCCAATCGGGGGGCAATGCCAGCCCCTGCAGCGTTTGCTGGCGCACAAAGTGCTTCATCGACACGGTTTCACCAGCGCGCACCAAGTTGCGATCCAGCACCGTATGCGCCACCCATTCAGGGCCACGTCCCCAGGAAGTCGGCAGATTGAAGCGCCATGGCTCAATGCCACGCTGCCAATCACTCCACACAAACGCCATGTCCTGCACGCCCTGGCTGCTGTGGCGCGCACTGACAAACCACTGGCCGCTGCCCTCGTGGTTGTTGCAGCGCGGCGCCTCCCTGTCCAGATCCGGCAACATCAGCAAGCCTTGGGCATCGGTTTTGCCAGCGGCATGGGGCTTGCCACGGCAATCGGATACCTGCACGTCAGCGCCCACCACTGGCTTGCCCTTGTCCAAGGAAGTGACCCAGACCGCAGAGCCTTCTCGGCCCAGCTTGAGATGCACCGCCAAATTGGTCACCAAGGCCGAAGTGCGCACAAACATGCTGCGCTGCGCGCCCATGCGCTCGTCCAACAACGCGGCACCCAGACGGGGAGACTCCACCTCCAGTACATGAAAACCCGGTGTGGAAATAGGAATGCCCACCACTTCGAAAGGCCGCGGGTCTCCATCCTGCGCCTTGGGCAGGTGCACGGTCTGCACGCCTGCCTGCCCTTGAAGCAGCGACACCGTGCGCGGAGCGATGGAATGGCGATCTTCCTCATCCAACGGCGCAGGCAGGGTGGACTTCACATCCCGCTGCGCGTCCTTGCGGCTCATCCAACCCCGGTCATAGCGCTGCACCAAATCCCACCAGCGGATGATGTCGGCATCGTTTGCCACCCGCAGATTGCGTACCTGCGCTGCAGGGGGGCTGGATGCGGAACCTGCCCCCCCATCCATGGCCTCCACCTTGCGTACAGTCAGCGGCAATACAGCAGTGCCCTCTTCGCTTTCCGCAAAGCGCTCCAGCACACCAAAAGGTGCCGCCGCAAACTTCACGAGCGGCGGCGTCTCGCCCATGACCACTGCCATCGGGAAAGCGGCGGCATTCGCCAAGCTGCGCCCCGCATCGTCTTGAAACTTTTCAGGCAACACCAGTTGGTATTTGCCCAAAGGCTCCAGCGGTGCAGGAAAACGTACCTCGTTGAAAGTGGTTTTGCGCTCTTTATCCAAGACTGGCTGGATTTTCTGACCATTGCGCACCAGATGCACCTGCTTGGCCTGCGCCTCTGGCACCGGCGCGGAAAAAGACAGCACCAGATCCCGAATCGGCAAACACCCTACATTGGCTCGCTCGCGCTGGCACTGCAGCTCTGCCATAAAGGCTTCGCGCACCTGGTAATCCAGCGTTTTGGTGTGCCGGTTGCTCACACCGCTGGCCATTTGCACACCCGCTCCATACACCAGTTGCATGCTGCTGCCGGCGGTCAGGCGGCGATTGCACTCCAGCGCGACGTAATCTCCCTTGCCCTGAATCTCCAAGGCTTGAAGCACTGCCTGCGTCTTGCCGGCATCCAGCAGGCGCACTGGGATGCGTTCACCCACACCTTCAGCCCTGCAGTGCACATGCTGCTGCAGACTGGACGCTGTGGCTGCGCCGTTGAGCTTGAGCACAAAGGTCTGCGATTCATCCACAGCTTCATACGTGGCGGGCCATGCCTGAATGATGGTCGGCCCAGCCACTTCAAACTGATAGCTAGAAGCGCCCGCCAATATTGCGCCAGAAGGCGATTTGAATGATTTTTCCGTCTGAATCTGGCAACGCGTGCCAGCGGGCACAGTCTGCTGAAACTGCCACACCCACTCCCGCGCATGGTTCCAGCGCCCCGTGCCTTGTGCAGCCTGCGCAGGCGTGCACTGCACACGCACCGGTGCTGGCGCTTTGGCATTGCCCAGCCGCACCGCGTCGGCAGAGGTCTGCACCACGATTTGCTGTACTTCATTGACGCTACCGCTGGGCGTCACCTGGCTGATAGACAGCGCATGTGCGCCTCCACTCAGCCCCAGTCCTAGCGCGACCAATCCCCATAACCGTGTCGAATGCATGTCCATGCCTCTGCTTTGAGAGAGCAGCCAACACCATCACTGCACCCGCTTTCGGTGTGCGCAAGGGCGGCCTTTGCTTTCGCACGCCCACAGATGCCAACTGATCTTTGTTAGGAATGGGGCATAGCCTAGCATTGAGTGCAGACCGCTTCTACCTGCAGTCTGTGTACTTTCGTCAGCC
>JAFAGF010000150.1 GCA_023422975.1 Pseudomonadota bacterium | reverse complement strand
GCATCGGGGTTGCCAAAGAAGTCTTCCTTGGTGCAATCTTCCAGCACCTTGCCACCCACGTCCATAAAGATCACACGGTCCGCCACTTTCTTGGCAAAGCCCATTTCGTGCGTCACGCACATCATGGTCATGCCTTCGTGGGCCAGGCTCACCATCACATCCAGCACTTCGCCCACCATTTCGGGGTCCAGCGCCGAAGTCGGCTCGTCAAACAGCATCACGTTCGGGTCCATGGACAGCGCACGTGCAATCGCCACGCGCTGCTGCTGACCACCCGAGAGCTGGCCCGGCACCTTGTCCTTGTGTGCCATCAGGCCCACGCGGTCCAGCATCTTCAGGCCACGCACCTTGGCTTCGTCAGCGCTGCGACCTAGTACCTTGATCTGGGCGATCGTCAGGTTCTCGGTCACCGTCAGGTGGGGGAACAGTTCAAAGTGCTGGAACACCATGCCCACGGTGGAGCGCAGCTTGGGCAAATTGGTGTGCTTGGTGTCATGCACCGCCGTGCCATTCACCCAGATTTCACCCTTTTGGATGGGTTCCAGCGCGTTGATGGTCTTGATCAGCGTGGACTTGCCGGAGCCCGAAGGGCCGCACACCACCACCACTTCACCCTTTTTGATATGGGTGGAGCAGTCGTTGAGCACCTGGAAACTGCCGTACCACTTGGAGACGTTCTTGAGTTCGATCATGAATAAATCCTCAATCTTTCAGACCGTGCACATCAACGAATGATGGCGATCTTTTTGTGCAGCCGCTTGACCAGATACGACAGGGCAAAGCAGATCACAAAGTAAATAACAGCCGCCGCCAAATAGGCTTCCATGGGGCGACCAAAGTTCTTGCCAGCCACTTCAAAGCCCTTGAGCATGTCGTAAGCGCCAATCGCATACACCAGCGAGGTATCTTGGAACAAGATGATGGTTTGCGTCAGCAGCACCGGCAGCATGTTGCGGAAGGCCTGCGGCAAGATGATCAGGCGCATGTTCTGGCCATAGGTCATGCCCATGGCCTGCCCGGCAAACACCTGGCCGCGTGGGATCGACTGGATGCCCGCACGCATGATTTCCGAAAAGTACGCCGCCTCAAACGCAATGAAGGTGATGATGGCCGACATTTCGGCCCCAATCGGCTTGCCAATGACCAGTGGCACCAGCAAGAAGAACCACAAGATCACCATCACCAGCGGGATGGAGCGCATGCCATTGACATAGATGGTGGCAGGCACTTCCAGCCACTTCTTGCCCGACAGGCGCATCAGCGCCAGCAAGGTGCCAAAGAAAATGCCGCCCAGCGTCGCGATGACCGTGAGCATCACGCTGAAACCCAGGCCCTTGATCACAAAGTTGCTGATCAGGTCCCAGTTATAGAAAGACCAATCCAAAGAGAAGTTCATGGCTTAGTGACCTCCCGCAGCGGTAGAAGCCACCAGACCTGGCACACGGGTGCGCTTTTCAATGAAGGCCATGATGCGGTTGATGGTGAAGGCCGAAACAATGTACAGACCTGTCACTGCCAAATACACCTCGATGCCGCGGCCAGTTTCTTCCTGGGCCTGCATGGCGAACATGGTCAGCTCGGTCACCGACACAGCAAACGCCACGGACGAGTTTTTGAAAATGTTCATCGTCTCGCTGGTCAGCGGCGGAATGATGATGCGAAACGCGTTGGGCAGCAGCACATAGCGATAGGTCTGCCAGGTGGTAAAGCCCATGGCCATGCCGGCATAGCGCTGACCACGTGGCAACGCCTGAATGCCCGAGCGCACCTGCTCCGCAATACGCGCGGAAGTGAAAAAGCCCAGTGCCAGCACCACCAGCACAAAGCCCGAGACGGACTTCATCGCCGGGAAGATGGATGGCACCACGTGGTACCAGATAAAAATTTGTACCAGCAATGGGATATTACGGAAAAACTCCACCCACGCATTGCCTAAGCGCACCGTCCATGGACGGTTTTCCAAGGTACGCAAAGTACCGATAACTACACCTGTGAGCAGCGCCAACGCCAGCGCCAAGATGGATACCGACACCGTCCACCCCCACGCAGACAGCATCCAGTCCAGATAGGTGATGTCGCCATCTTTGCCAAAGCAGCCTTCGCGCACGGTGCGGTCCAGCGTGTCTTCGCAAAACATTTGCCAATCCCAATTCATAGGATTTCCTTCCAAGAACCCAGCCTTGGCATGCCATGGCATGCCATCCAACAGAAAACGCCCCGACCCGCAGCAAAGCAGTCGGGGCGTTCAATGGACGCGATTACTGGTTGTAATCTTCCTTAGGCTTGTTGTTGGGGTTGTTCCAAGCGTTCTTGGTGGCATCCGACAAAGGCAAGCCCACTGCCACGTTGGCTGGCGGGATAGGCTGGATGAACCACTTGTCCCACAGCTTGGCCAGCGTGCCGTCCTTGACTTGGCGTGCGATGGAGTCGTTCACAGCCTTCAGGAAAGCAGGGTCGTTCTTGCGCACCATGCAAGCGATAGGCTCTGTAGACAGGGGCTCGCCCACAATCTTGAAATCCTTGGCGTTCTTGGACTTGGAGATATTGCCCGCCAGGATGGAGCCATCCATCACGAACGCATCGGCGCGGCCTGTTTCCAGCAGCAGGAAGCTGTCGGCGTGGTCCTTGCCCATGATGTTCTTGAAGTCGATACCTTCCGCGCGTTTGTTTTGGCGCAGCAACTGCACCGAAGTGGTACCTGTGGTGGTGGCCACCGTCTTGCCGTTCAGATCCTTCACATCGTTGATGCCCGAGTTGGCCTTCACCGCAATGCGCACCTGCTCCACATAAGTGGTATTGGCGAAGTCGACATCCTTTTGGCGGTTCAGGTCATTGGTGGTGGAGCCGCACTCCAGATCCACGGTGCCGTTCACCACCAGAGGAATACGGTTTTGCGATGTCACGGGCTGGTACTTCTTTTCCACCTTCACGCCCAGTTGCTTGGCGATGTCGGCGGTGATGTTTTCGGCCATTTCCGTGTGGAAGCCCACATACTTGCCGTCACCCAAGGTGTAGCCCAGCGCGCCGGAGGATTCACGCACGCCCAGCGTCAAGCTACCGGAACCCTTGACCTTCGCCAAAGTGTCATTGGCTTGCGCCATCGCGCTGCCCGTTGCCAAAGCCATCACGGCGACTGCCAGCAAATGTTTCTTCATACAGTGCTCCTCAAAATCGATCTTGGTGAACCAGCAGCCCATTGCGCAACGCATAGGGTCATGCATGATGTACATAATCTGCCACACTTTGTCCGTTATGTGACAGAAGTTACCGCCCCTCTCGCATCGCCAAGCGGGATGTCTTCCATCGTAAAAGGTTGAAACCGCTTCAACGAAAAAGTTTGATGCGTACAAACCCCTAAAAAACTCACTTATTTGCACTTCTTTGGTGAAAAAGGCAAAAAAAAAAGCGACTTTCCTGACCTCAGGAAAATCGCTTCGCGGAGGGCGTTGCCACCTTCTTTGCAATCTCTATGCCAGTTAGTTGGCCTTTACCTGCTCTTGTTCAGCCGCCAGTTGCTGCAAGAAGCTCCACAGTGCCTGCACCACGGTCTTTTGCGCGTCTTTGCCGCTGGGTTTTTCCCGGTAGGCCAGCACATCCATAGGCAGCTGAAATTTGCTGGAGCCTGCAGGTACGGCACTGACCAAGCGTCCGTTGGCCAACTCGTTGCGCACGGCGCTATAGGGCAGGAAAGCCACGCCATGGCCCTCGATGGCCATGGCTTTGAGACCTTCTGCCATATCGGTTTCGTACACGCGCTCCAGGTGCACCGGCATATCGGCTTCTTTGAGCAGCAGCTCCGTCAGACGGCCCAAATAGGCGCCGGGCCCATAAGCCAGGAACGGCAGGGGCTCACCCGCAGTGCCCGGCAGCATGAACATGGGCTGACCATTGGCATCAGGCTTGGCGTAGGGTGCCAGCAATTCTTCGCCCAATCGCACCATTTCATAGCGCGAGGTGTCGAGCTGGAAAGGCTGGGAGCTGTGGTGGTAGGCAATCAACAAATCGCAGCCGCCTTCCACCAGGCGCATGACGGCATCGTGCACATTCAGCGCAATCAGGCGGCTTTTGAAAGAGCCAAACTGCGCTTGCACCTGCGACACCCAGTTGGGAAAGAAGGTAAAGGCCAGCGTGTGCGGCACGGCAAAACCG
>JAFAGF010000110.1 GCA_023422975.1 Pseudomonadota bacterium | reverse complement strand
ACGCGGTTGTTGGCCAAGTCTGCAAGATAAGGTGGCTGGCCTTGGTAGAGCACTTGTTCCACCTGAATGCCGGTGCTGTCAAACAGCCGCTCTAGCGCCAGTTTGTTGGTGGTGTTGATGCCGGGTGTGGCGGCGTTGAGTTGCTTGGGCTGTGATTTGGCTAAAGCGACAAACTCTTGCAGCGTGCTGACGGGCAGGCTGGCAGGCACGGCAAAGACGGTGGGGGCGCTGCCCAGTTCCACAATGGGTGCGAAGTCTTCGGTGCGGTAGCGGGTGGCGCTGTCATTGAGTGGGTTGAGCACCAAAAATGAGGAGCCCACCAACAGGGTGTAGCCATCGGGTTTGGCTTTGCGCACCACTTCCGCACCGATATTGGCATTGCCGCCGGGGCGGTTTTCTACCAAGACGGGCTGCCCCCATTGCTGGGTGAGGCCTTCGGCAATGATGCGAGCAGAGATGTCCACAATGCCGCCAGCGGGGTAGGGCACCACCAGTTTGACGGGCTTGTCTGGAAAGTTGCTGGGCGAACTGGCGTGGGCGCTGGTTGCGGCGATGGCACTCCACAAGCCCAGTGCGGCGGTGGTTAAAAAGTGGCGGCGAAATAAATACATGGCAGGCCTTTTTTATGGCAATGAACGGTGTTGCATATTGCGCGGATGGGTTGATTTAAAACAACCAATAAATCGCAATAAGCATTTTTTTAAAATATATTTAAATGATTGATAAGTTAATTATTTAAATATATTTAGACCAAAAATATGTTTTGGTAATTAAAAAATAAAAACTGCGTATTTTGATATTCAAGAAATTTACCTAGCATGAAGGCAAGCCATGGCTGTTGGCTGGTATCAATGACTTGGAGGTCTTATGAGCGTGGTAATTGCTTCACCGGATAATGCGTTGTCACCTGCGCAAAGCAGTGCATTGGATGTGCGCCCATTGACGGGGCGTATTGGGGCGCAAGTGCAGGGACTGCACCTGTCAGGCAAGCTGGATGCGGCCACCGTGCAAGCGCTGCGTCAGGCGTTGAACACTTACAAAGTCCTGTTCTTTCGGGGGCAGCGGCATTTGGACAATGCCGAGCATGAGGCGTTTGGCCGCTTGTGGGGTGAGATTGAACCCCACCCCACAGTGCCTGCACCCGATGGCACCAGTTTGTTTGAGCTCGACTCCAGCAAAGGTGCACGGGCCGATGCCTGGCACACCGATGTGACTTTCCAAGCGGCACCGCCCAAGGTGTGCGTGCTGCGGGCGGTAGAGCTACCCCCTTATGGCGGGGACACCTTGTGGGCCAATGCGGTGACGGGCTACCACTATTTACCTGCACCGCTGAAGACCTTGGCGGAGGGCCTGAGAGCGGTGCATGCCAATGACCATGACTATGCGGAGGCACGCTTGTCGCCCCATGCTTCTCACAGTGAAGTGAAAAGCCGTGACGCTTACCGCAAGGTGTTTCGTCGCCGTCATATTGAGGCCGAGCACCCGGTGGTGCATATCCATCAAGAGACGGGAGAGAAATCGCTGTTGCTGGGGAATTTTGTCAAACGTTTCAAGGGACTGAATAGTTTGGAGTCGGCATCCATTTTGCAGATTTTGCATGAACGCTTATTCCATCCACAAAATACGGTGCGCTGGCAGTGGCACCCAGGAGATATTGCAGTGTGGGACAACCATGCGACGGCCCATATTGCCACCAACGATTATGGCGATATCCGCCGTATTGTGCGCCGTGTGACGGTCACGGGGCATAAGCTGATTGGCTTGGATGGGCGTTTGAGCGAGCAGATTTCCGATGAAGATTAATCAAGATATTTGAAGGTAACATTAAAAAACCAAGAAAAAGGCCATCACTTTGATGGCCTTTTTCTTGGGTGAATAGATCTGCAGCTTATGGCTTGGGTGTGGGGTGGTGCTGGCGGTAGTAATCCCACTCATCGACTTCTTGGCCATTGGGCAAAATGCAAATGGCATGCGCACCTTGGGTGGTTTGTTCCATGCGCAGTTTGCCCCCTTGCTGGATGCAATACACCGACGCTGGGTTGGCAATACCCACTTTAGGGTGGGAGGGTGTGGTGGGCGCTTGCGGCGCAGCACAGGCGCTCAACAGCAAGGCAGTTGTGGCAAGGCTTGCGGTTTTTTTCATGGTGATGCTCCAGGCAAGAGGAAAGATGGGGGAAGGCCGGGGCAGACAGCATACAAAAAGCCCGCTGCGGTGTGGCGCAGTGAACAGGGTCATGCCGCGCTGCGCTGAGCGGTTTAACGTTTGGGTGCTTTGTTGCCTTTTTGGGCCAATGCAGCTTGGTACAGTGGCCAGACCTTTGGGACATAAGCATCCAGTTCGGCAATGCGTTGATCGCCTGCCGGGTGGGTGCTTAAAAATGATGCACCGCCCTTGTTGCCATTGACTTGCTGCATCTTCTTCCAGATCGAAGATGCATTGCGAGGGTCATAGCCAGCGCGGGCCATCAACTCCAGCCCGATGACATCAGACTCCAGCTCCATAGAACGTGAATTGGGCAGGTGTACCAGCATTTGAGAGCCTGCATCCATCAGCTCACCCGGCATGCCGGTTGCAGCGGCCACCGTGCTGGTGATGAGGCTGGAGATGGTTTTCTGAGAAGCTTGCTCGCGTGAATGTTCGCGCAAGGCATGGGCAATTTCGTGACCCATGACGGCAGCGATTTCGTCATCAGTCAGCTGCAGCTTGTTGACGATGCCGGTGTACACGCCAATCTTCCCACCAGGGGCGCAAAACGCATTGATTTCATCAGACTCAAAGACATTGATTTCCCATGCCCATTGCTTAGCATCCGGACGGAAAACATCCACATGGGCAATCAAGTCTTGCCCAATGCGGCGCACGCGCTGGGTCATGACGGGGTTGGTATTGAGCTTTTTCTTGGACTGCGCATCGGCTGTGAGCTGCTGAAACCCTTTGGCCGCCTGGGCGTTGATGGCCTCGCTGGAAATCAACAGCAACTGGCTGCGTTGCAAACCAATCGCCCCTGAGTTGGTTGTGCTGGCGCAGCCCAGCAAGGTAGCGCTTGTGAGTAATACGCCGCCCATGCGCAGCACCCAGCGGGAAGAAAAGTCAAAGGGCATATCGTTGTGCAATGTGTAACAAAAAGACAGAGGGCCTGATTGAATCACAGCTGCGCTATGTGCTTGGCAAGATGCGTCGAAAGAACAGGGTTTTGCGCATGCAAACAAGCCGCATGGCTTGCACCATGCGGCTTGTTTTACAGCATAAAAAGGAAGGTGCCAGCGAGATTTACTCGATGTTCAGCATCACTGTCTTATCGACGGGCTTGGTGCGCTGCAAGGTTAGCGTCAACACGCCCAGGTCCAGCTTGGCGCAAGAGGATGCTGCATCAATTTCGTGGGGCAACTCCCAACTGCGGCGCACTTGGCGTGGCGCACCTTCAACGCTTTGCAGGTACACCATATTGTCTTCAATGCGCAGCTGTAACTGCTCGCGGGTCAAGCCGGGTACATCGACCGACAGCGTAGTAGCTTCTTCCGTGTAGCTGACTTGAAAGTCCTGCAGAGGTTGCTGTGCTACGTTGGTTGCTGCTTGCATGAAGCGTTGCAGTGCTGCATCAGGACGGGATACGTGACGGATGAGAGGACTAGCGAGGAACATGCAAAAACTCCTTGTGTTTGAGTGGCGCTGTCTGCGCCTGGATGATTCCTAAATGCGCACCACCAAACAGATTTCAAGTCTTTTTTTCTTGGAATAAATTGCGCAGAGGGCTCTTGAAATCTGAGAAATTGCCTTAAGTGGAGAGGCCGCTTGAAGCGGTTAACGACTCTTGATAGTGCTCAGAAAAATTTGCCCCAAGCCTAAAAAGCAAGTCTGATGTTTGTTCGAAACTTAGGCATGCCTGTCTGTGTGAACGGATGTCGCTTGTGCGCATTGCAGCAGTCCTTGAATCCACCGCTGACGGGGTGAGTTTCGAAACCATATCAGGCCAATTTCGCGGCCGATGGACGTGGAGACGGTGTCTACAGGCAGGGACAAGGCTTGGATGGCTCGCCCTTGCGTCAGTGCGGGTCCGATGTCAGGTACAAGTCCCACGCCAAGCCCGTGTTCCACAAGCATGGCAATCGCCAGCACAGAGTTGATCTCGAAACGTTCCAGCGGGGTGATGCCCCGGGTGCGCAAGTAGTCGTCGGCCAGCTTGCCCCCGCCCAGGCGTCGGTCGTAGCGGATCAAGGGCTGGGTGCGCAGCAGCTCCAGGGGCCCCTGGTGTGCGGACACCGCAGGTGCCAACACCACCAGGGGCTCATGGCGCAAGGGGTGCCAGAGCACGGACTTGGGAAGCTCGAACGTGGGCTTGAGGCACAGGGCTGCATCCAGTTCTCCATGCAGCAAGGCGGCGTACAACTCGGGGGCCAGTCCGGTGCGGATATGCAGTTGCACCCGCGCATGCGCCTGGCTGAAGCGGCGTAGTACATCGGGCAAAAAGCCGTGCAGCGCAGTGTTCAGCGTGCCTAGGCGCAACTCGCCGGCATCCTCCTCGGCACTGACGTGGTCGCGCAACTCGTGCAGGGAGCGCAGCAGCAACTGTCCTTTGGCGTACAGGCGCTGGCCGGCTCCATTGGGGCGGACATTCCGGCCTTGGCGCACTAGCAGGCTACAGCCCATGTCGTGCTCCAGCACCCGCATCTGCTGGGCAATCGCCGCCGGGCTAAGTTGCAACTGGCGCGCTGCCTCCGACATGGAGCCACAGTCCACGACTTTTAAAAAATTTTGAATGTAAGAGGTCTCCATTCAACACATTTTCTTAAAACAAATCATGTTTTCACATCCTTGGTTTCCACACGAGGAGCGCAGACACTGCTAGGCATCGGCAGCACCTTGTCGACAGACATACAACAAGGAGACATTCATGAAGCCTCAAACACCCTCAACTGCCCGCGTGATTGAACGCCGCCAGTGGTTGCAGTCCGCCGTCGCCATGGCCGCCTGCTTGGCTGTGCCTGCTTGGGCACAGGGGCGTGGCGGCGCCAGCGGGCGCTTGGTCGTACCTTTTGCACCCGGTGGAGGCAATGATGTGTTTGCACGGCAGCTTTCCCATGGGCTTGCCGAAGCCTTTGGTTACAACATAATTGTGGAGAACAAGCCGGGGGCCGGTGGCAATCTGGGTACCGAGATGGTGGTACGTGCATCGTCGCAAAGTGATACCTACCTGCTAGGCCATACCGGCACGGTGTCCATTAATCCGGCCTTGTACAAGGGGCTGAAGTTCAATGCTGCTAACGACCTGCAGCCCGTGGCGATGTTTGCCTCGTCTGCACTGCTGCTGGTCGTGCCATCCACTTCGCCGATTCGTAGCGTCAGTGAGCTGGTTAAGGCGTTGCGCGATAAAGGCGAGAGCATGAACTATGCCTCTAGCGGCTCCGGATCGGGCGGTCACCTGGCCGGTGAAATGCTGGTCTACATGCTCGGCGCAAAAGCCACCCATGTGCCCTATAAGGGCACGGCCCCCTCGCTGAACGATGTGGCCGGGGGGCTGGTGGATTTCAGTTTCAGCGTGATTCCGGCCGCCCAGGCATTGGTGAAATCGGGCAAACTGCGGGCCCTGGCCGTGACCAGTCTGGAGCGCCATGCGCAATTGCCCGATGTGCCCACGGTGGCCGAATCGGGTGTGCCGGCCTTGTCCAAGTTCGAGAGCACGCTCACCTACGGTGTGCTGGCACCCAAGGGCGTGGCGCCGGACACTGTCAAGAAACTGGCCCAAGACATCCTCAAGGTGGCCGCGCAACCAGCCTTCCAGTCCAAGCTGGGGGTGGAAGGGGCCGTGCCGCTGTTGGGTGACGCGGGGGCTTACGCGCAAAAAATCCAGCAGGAAACCAGCAAGTGGGCTGCCGTGATCAATGCCTCGGGCGCCTCGGTCTGAGCAAGGTAGCCATGGCACTTTCATCCATGTCCCTGGTCAGCGCCTACCTGCACCCCCTTCCCGCGACGGAGCTGTTCAGCGATGCGTTGTGGGTGGAAGCCATGCTGCGCTTTGAAGCACAACTGGCCCGCGCCCAGGCGGACTGCAACCTGATCCCGCAAGAAGCCGCCCAGGCCATCGAACAGGCCTGCGCCTGCGTGCTGCTGGATCCCGAGCAGATGGCGCAGCGTGCGCGGGAGACCGGCGCGCTGGCGATGGCCGTGGTCGAGCCGCTGCAGCACTGGCTGCGCAGCCACCGGCCGGAAGGCCTGGCCTGGCTGCATTGGGGCACCACCACCCAGGACGTGGTGGACACGGCCAACGCGCTGCTGACCGCCCAGGCACTGGCACTGTTGCAGCAGGAACTGCAGGGCCTGCAGCTGCATTTGCTGCGCCTGGCCGCCGACCATGCGGCCACCCCGATCCTGGGGCGCAGCCTGCTGCAGCCGGCGCAGGTCACCAGCTTTGGTCTCAAGTGTGCGCAGACCGCCGCCGCGCTGGGGCGCAGCAGTGTCCAGTTGCAGCGCCTGTCGGCCCAGGCCCTGTGCGTGCAGCTGGGCGGGGCGGTGGGCAACAACGCCGTCCTGGCAGAGGAGGCCAGCCGGGTGGAGCAGGTGCTGGCGCAGCGCCTGGGGTTGGGTGCATGCGGTCACAGCTGGCACACGCAGCGCGACAGCTGGCTGCGCCTGGGGATGGAGGTGGCGGTGTGCGGCGGGGCCCTGGCCAAGCTGGCCAAGGACTGGTCGTTGCTGTCGCAGTATGAGGTGGGTGAGCTGTCGGAAGCCGCGCGCGGGCAGACATCAAGCGCCATGCCGCACAAGCGCAATCCGGTGCACTGCCTGCAGGCGCTGGCGCACACCCGGTCCGTGCCGCAACTGGCAGCCACGCTTCTGGTCTGCATGGAGCAGGCGCACGAACGGGCATTGGGCGAATGGCAGGCCGAGGTGGTGCATTGGGCACCGCTGTGGACGCAGGTGCACGCGGCGGCAGCGGCCCTGCGCCTGGCCGCCGAGGGGCTGCAGGTGCACGTATCCCGCATGCGCGCCAATGTGGAGGGGCTGCACGGGGTGGTGTTTTCCGAACCCCTCACGCAAGTCCTGGCTCGCTGGCTGAGCAAGCCGGATGCCCAGCGCATCGTGGCCGATTGCTCGCAGCTAGCGCTGCAGCAAGCCCGCCCGCTGCCCGACGTGGTGGTTGACCAACTGACCCAGCAAGGCCACGCAGTCCCCACGGATCTGCAATTCCAGCTGCACGCAGCAGCGAACGCACAGCTGGCCGTCCAAGTTTCTGCGGTCCGCTGCCGCGCCATGATCGATGATATGCCCCGGGTCCAGCACACCGGGGTTTTGGGAAGCACGCCATGACACACATTTCTGATACTACTTTGCAGCAAGGCTTGACCAATCGCCGCCAGGTGCTGGGCGATGCCTGGGTCGAGCAATCCCTGAACGCCGCCAACCACCTGAATGTCGAATTCCAGCGCTTGATCACCACCTACGCCTGGGACAGCATCTGGAGCCGACCCGGCCTTGATCGGCGCACCCGACGCATCATGGTGCTGGCCACCACGGCCGCCATGGGGCGGTGGGAGGAGTTCGAGCTGCACGTGCGCACCGGCCTGATGGCGGATGCTGCCGATCCCCAGGCGGCTGCGCTGGATGTGGACACCCTGCAGGAGGTGCTGCTGCAGACGGCGGTGTATGCCGGCGTGCCCGCAGGCAACACAGGCATGGCGATTGCCTTGAAAGTTCTGCGCGAACTGGGGCAGGAACCCGCACCCGCCAGTTTCTTTACCTCCCAGCCCTGAACGCCATGTCCACAGATCTGCACTATGAGGTCGAGGGCCTGGGACCGGTGGTCATGCTCAGTCACGCACTGGGGTGCGATCTGGGCATGTGGAATGAAGTCGCCGCCTGGCTGCGCTGCCACTACACGGTGGTGCGTTATGACCACCGCGGGCACGGGGCCTCCCCGGGTGGGCATTCGCCTTTCGGCATGCAGGACCTGGCGGAGGATGCGGCGGGTCTGATTGCACACCTGGGCCTGGGGCCGGTGCATTTTGTCGGGGTGTCCATGGGTGGGATGACGGCCCAGGCCCTGGCGGTCAGCCACCCCCATCTGGTGCGCAGCATCACCGTGGCGCATTCCGCCAGTCATTACGACGCTGCCGCGCAGGCGGGTTGGCGGACGCGCATCGAGACGGTGCGCCAAGGCGGCATGGCTGCGGTGGCCGACGGGGCGCTGCAGCGTTGGCTGTCCGACCCCTACCGCGCGGCACACCCGGTGCGCGTGGCGCAACTGCGCAGCAGCTTGCTGCAGACCGATGCCGGGGCTTACGCCCATGCCTGCGAAGCGGTCGCTGGCATCGCACTGCAGGATGGCAATGTGCGCATCCGCTGCCCGGCACTGGTGCTGGCCGGGGCCCTGGACCAAGCTACGCCGCTGGCGTGCTCCGAGGCGATTGCCGCGCAAATCCCCGGCGCGCGTCTGGAAGTCCTGCCGGTGGCGCACATCGGCTGTGTGGAACAACCTGAAGGTTTTTCCCGTGCAGTGCATGACTTCATTGCGCAGCGGAGACATTGACAGGCAAGAGGAAGACAGCAGACTGCGGCCAGCCCTCACATGCTCCAGATGCGTGGCGCGGTGGCGTGCATGTGCCAATGCTCTTGGCGCCAGCACGCGCGCACTTGCTGCCACAGTTGCATCAAGGGCTCCACCACGGGGGCTAAGCCGCGCAGCACCAGCATGTGATCGTTGGGGGCTGTGACTCCGCACCACTGGCCCTGCGGATGCGCATCCAGCACGGTGCGGGTGGCATCCAGCAGGTGCTCGCGTTGCGTGCGGGTGATGGGGGAGCCGCAGGCCAAAATCATGCTGCCCAGACAACGCTGGCCAGCCAGCCCCAGCGGGCCATGCATCAAATGTGCATCTTCTGCGCGAATGACCCCATGTTCCACCCAGTGCTGGGGCCAGTGCATGCGCTGGGTAAAGCAGCCTTGGGCAAACGGCTCGTGGGCATTGGGCAGACCCAGCGCGGTGATGTCCCATGCCATCAGCTCTGCCCCCGGGGCCAAATCCAGGTGCAGCAGGTTGTGGGCATTGCACCGGTTGTAGGCAATGGCTTCGAGCGGCAGCCACTCCAGGCGGGCACCGGCTTCGAGCTTGAGATGGGTGCGCTGAATGGCTGGTGCACCGCTGGTTTTGTAAAAACGGGTGGCGCCGGGCGTGGTGACCAAGGCATGCGCACCGGGCGCTACCTGCACCCGAATGTCCAGGGTGTCGCCACTGACCAGTCCGCCCGGCGGGTGCACCAGCACGTTGTGGCAGACGGTATCGCCTTCGGGGTAGAGACTGCGCAGCACCCGCAACGGGCCATCATGGCGAAAGTGCACGCAGGTACGTGTTGCACGTCGAGCGTATTGAAGATCAAGTTGAGCAAGCCAAGCCATGCAGGTGCAGCAAGCAAGAAGCGCGCCTGCTGCACCAAGTTAGGGCGATGGCATCGATATGTACGCTACTCATGCCTTGGATACGCCGTCGACCCACCTTGTCTTGTCTCTACCGCATCTCGAAGATAGGCGATGCAGGGGAGCCAACCCTTAGCTGCGGTGTTTGTCGTCTGGAGAGAACCAGCTGTCTTCATACACCGCCAGCGCCTCGTCAACCAGGCAGGGGCCAGCGCATTCAATGGGGGCGGTGGCGCTGGCAAAAACGTCGTGGCAACTCAGATCGATGGGGCGCAGGTCGGGGCGAATGCGGTGCAGGCGTGGCCAGTCCAGACCGTACACCACGCGGCGCAGGCCCACGGCGCAAATGGCGCTGGCGCACATGGCGCAAGGCTCAGCACTGCAATACAGCGTGGCCCCTGCGACCAAGTCAGCGTGCAAGCGGGCGGTGCCCAACTGGCGCACCGCATTCATTTCTGCATGGCCGGTGCTGTCTCCCGTTTCTTGGGTGTTGCTGAAGGCTTCGGCAAGAATGCGGCCGTTGCTGGCCACCACAATCGCACCAAACGGGCGGTTGCCACGCAGGCGCGCGGCATTCGCCCAGACAAAGGACTGGCGCAGCCAGTGGCTGTCGGCATCGCTCAGAAGGTGTTCGTCAGCAGGGGGCATCTGGTTGGCGTGGCTGTTGGATTGAAAAAAGCGAACGTGCATGGTGGCCTTTCCTGGGTGGATCGGAGGGGGCCGTGGCCAAAGCGCGTAAAACGCCTGGGCAGCTGTCTCGCAGCGCTTTTATGCACAGGGCATGCCAAGCAGATGGGGGCAAAGTAGGGCTTCGCGGTAGAAATTTGTAAGCCGATGTGAGTCCGCGTGTCGGGTTGCGGGCGGTGGCTGCAAGGGGGCGTGCATTCGCGGGGAGTTTTTGTAAAAAATAGGAGCTATCAGCGATTGTCCATCAAGCGTTAGTACCTAATTTGTTGCAGATAGTGCAGGTGCTGCATCACTGCGGTGCAGTGGGCTTTCAGGTGTCACCTGTCACATGCCATATGTGGCATGCAAAGCAGGTGGTCGTGTGTGCAGCGCACAAAAAAAGGCCTGCACGAGGCAGGCCCAAGTCGAGGTGCGAGGAGTTCACACACAGCCACCCCAAATGGGGGTGAAAAGATCGTTTCAATGGTTTTGAGAGCCGCGGTGTGCCCATGCCGTGGTGCGCTTTTCGATCCAGCTGAACAGCTCATACATGGCCATGGCCATGACACCCACCACCAGCAAGCCAGCAAAAGCCAGGCCCATTTGCATGGAAGACCCCGCTGAGATCAGCAAATAACCAATGCCTTCGTTGGCTGCGGTCATCTCTGACACCGTGGTGCCCACAAAAGCCAGGGTGATGGCCACTTTGAGCGAGCCATAGAAGTACGGCAGCGAGCGGGGCAGGCCTACTTTGATGAGCACATCCCAGCGCTTGGCGCCCAGCACCCGCAGCACATCTTCCAGCTCTGGCTCCAGCGTGGCCAGTCCGGTGGCAATGTTGACGGTGATGGGGAAGAAGCTGATGAGGAAGGCCGTCAAGATGGCGGGGCCAATGCCAATGCCAAACCAGACTACCAAGATGGGCACAAAGGCCGCCTTGGGCAAGGCGTTAAAAGCTGTCATCAGCGGGTACACCGCTGCATAGGCCAGCCGTGAGCTGCCAATCAAAAAGCCCAGCAGCACGCCCACCACAATCGCAATGCCAAAGCCTGCCATGGTCACCCAAAAGGTGCGCCATGCGTGGCCGGCAATCACGGCGTGGTATTCCATGAAGTCTTTGAGAATCAGCGCAGGGCTGGGGAAGATGAAGGGCGAGACATCCAGCGCCGCGCACAGCACCTGCCACACCAGCACCACCGCCAGCAGCAAGATCCAGGGTGACCAGCGTTCCAGCTGTTTGTTATTGAGTTTGTACATACGCAAAGTCCTGCGGCTTATTGGTTGATGACAGCACCGTTTTTGCGCATGGCACCGATGTGGCCGCGCAGCTCGTGCACGATGTCGGTGAATTCCTTGGTGTAGGTCATCTCCAGATCGCGGGGGCGGGGCATTTCAATATCTCGGCGCACCACAAAGCGGCCGGGGCTTTTGCTCATCACGTACACCGTGTCGGCCAGAAACACCGACTCGCGCAGGTCGTGCGTGACGAGGATGACGTTGAACTGCTGCTCGGCATGCAAGTCACGCAAGATGCACCACAACTCCTCGCGCGTGAACGCATCCAGTGCGCCAAACGGCTCGTCCAGCAGCAGCATCTTGGGTTCGTGAATCAGGGCGCGGCAAATGCTGGCACGCTGTTGCATGCCGCCTGAAAGTTGCCAGGGAAACTTGTCCTCATAGCCACCCAGCCCCACTTTTTGCAGCAGATGGCGGGCGCGCTCTACGTATTCTTTGCGTTTGGCTTTGAACTGGCTGCGGTGGGGTTCCACAATCTCCAGCGGCAGCAGCACGTTGTCGACCGTGGTGCGCCAGGGCAGCAGCGAAGGGGATTGGAAGGCCATGCCGGAAATCTTCAGCGGCCCAGTCACCGGCTGGCCGTCGATCAAAATTTTGCCCATGGAGGGCATGCGCAGGCCGGTGGCCAGCTTCATAAAGGTAGATTTGCCACAGCCCGACGGGCCGACGATGGCAATGAACTCACCTTGTTTGACCTGCAGGTCAATGGCTTCGACAGCAAAGTGGTTTTCTGCCAGCAACTCATCGTTGTAGGCCAGCCAGACATCACGGAAATCAACAAAATAAGGGTCGGCAGCGCTTTGCATACGTATCCATCAGAAGGAAGGCAGCCCAGCGCTGTGTCCGGGCTGCAAGGTTATGGGGCGGGCTTACTTCTTGGGCAGCACGTCCAGCTCAGCCGCGCTGGGCAAGAAGCTGCCGTTCCACACCACCTTGGGGTCGATGCGGGTCTTGGTGCCAAAGGCGTCGGAAACTTCCGAGGCCATCAGCGACAGGCGGCTGGTATCCAGGCGGCCAAAGCCTTCCTTGCGGGCATCAGGGCTGTTGACTACGGTGTCAATGGCCAGCTGCAGGCGGCGGCTTTCCAGCGCGGCATTGGCAATGCCGTCACGTGCTTTGACGTACTGGATAGCGTCCGCAGGCTTGGCCATCACTTCCTTGGCGCCCTTGGCGAAGGCGCTCAAGAACTTCTTAAGGGCTTCCGGGGTCTCTTGGATCAGCTTGGGGCTGGCGATGATCACGTTGCCGTAGTACTTCACTCCGTGGTCGGCGTACTGCATGACCACCACGTCGCTGGTCTTGGCGCCGCGTGCTTCCAGGTTCAGCAAGCTGGTGAAGGTAAAGCCGGTGATGGCATCTACATCGCCGCGCATCAGCATGGTTTCACGCAGTGGTGGATCCATGGCCGTCCAGGCCACGTTGCTTACCTTGTTGACTTTGGCAAAGGTTGGGAAAGCTTTGCGACCGGCATCAAACACGGGCGCGCCCAGCTTTTTGCCACTCAAATCGGTAGGGGTCTGGATGCCGCTTTTCTTGAGCGCCATGACCGCTGCGGGGGTGTTGTTGTAGACCACCATCACCGCCACGGGCTTGTTGGGGGCATCGGCGTTGTTGGCGTGGAACTCCATCAGCGAGGCCATGTCGGCAAAGCCAATGTCGTAAGAGCCCGAAGCCACGCGCTGCACGGCGCCACCGGAGCCGTTGCCCGCATCCACGCTCACATCCAGGCCCGCTGCTTTGAAGTAGCCCTTGGCCACGGGCAGCAAAAAGAAGGCCGATGGCCCTTCAAAACGCCAGTCCAGCTGGAACTTGAGGGGGGTATTTTGCGCGTGCGCGGCACCCAAACTGCTGGCCAAAGCCAAAGCGGCGGTGGCTTGCAAGAAACGACGTTTTTGCATGGGAGGCTCCTGGTTGCGAAGTGGTCAAAAAAGATCCGAAGCAGGGCTGCATGGGGGCAGCGGCTGCAGGCTCACCAAGGACTGAGCAAAAACAATGCCTGCTTTTTGTATGCAGTTTTTGTATGGTGTTGAGGGGCTGGGGGCGTGCCTTTGCGCAGACTTGGTGCGCGCGACTACGGGTTTGCACCAAGGTGACAGCGCAGCAGGGGCAATCCGCTAAAAATGTTGCATCGCATCAATAAGGATGCTGCTCCAAGGAATCTTGCACATGGCCCGCATTCAGTTCTCTGACTTTGACGACGCTGTTTTCGCGGTGCAACTGGTGTGCCCACCCCCACTGCACCCCGGTGCACACACGGACAACGTGCAACTGCTGCAGCTTGCATCGCAGGCGCGCTATGCTTTTTTTGCTGCGCTGGGCTATCGCGAAAACAATGTGGAAGGGGTGCAGATTTTTGTGGGCGACCAGGCCGTGCAATACAAGGCAGAGGCTTTTCCGCAGCAGGTCGTTCAGGTGCAGCTGGCCGTGCGCGATATGGCCGCCAAAGGCTTTGATCTGGCCTACCGGGTGGTGGATGCGGAAACCGGGCAACCCATTACGCTGGGCAAGATTGGTATCGTCTGCGTGGATCGCTCCAGCAAGCGCCCTTGCCCAGTGCCTGAGCGCCTGAAGCAACGGCTGGCGCAGCTGGAGCTGCTGACTGCAGAGGTGTGCTGATACCGCAGGTGCACTCGAGGTATTTAAAAATAAGAGCTGTCAGCGCATGGTAAACATGGGTTTCCATGTGAAAACTATCTGAAACCCTTTTAAATCAGGCGCAAGCAGCTATGTTTTTATGGTTGCACGCAGCTGCTGTCCATGCCCGCCAGACCCGTCACTTTTTGCCAGCTGCTGCGCTGTGCCAGGCAGTTTTGCAGGCGTTCTTGCTGTGCACGTTGCTGGGCCTGCTGCGCAGCCTTGGTGCGTTCGGCTTGCAACTTGGCGACTTGGGCACGGATTTGCGGCATCACTGCCAAGGCGGCTTTCTCGCCTTCCAAAATAGCTTGGGCACGCTGCGTAAAGTCGGCTGCGCCCATGTCCAGCACTTTGGGGCGCACGGTGATGTCGGCGGTTTTGAGTTCGGCCTGCCCTAATCGGTGACCCATGATGGCCAAGGACTGGCTCATGGTGCCCAGCAAGTTGCTGGGTTTTTGGCCACGTGGTTTGTCCGAGATATCCACCGCAATCACCAGATCGGCCCCCAGTTCACGCACCGCCTTGACGGGCACGGGGCTGACCACACCACCGTCCACATAGTGGCTGTCACCAATCAGCACCGGCTCAAAAACGCCCGGAATGCTGCTGGATGCGCGCACGGCCTGGCCGGTATTGCCTCTGGCAAATACGGTGCG
>JAFAGF010000105.1 GCA_023422975.1 Pseudomonadota bacterium | reverse complement strand
CATGCGTGAAGAAATTTTTGGCCCACTGTTGCCCGTCATCAGCTATGACCGCCTGGATGACGTGATTCAGGCGATCAATGCCGGGCCACGGCCTTTGGCGCTGTACTGGTTTGGCAAGGACGAAAAGCTGCGCGACAGTGTGCTGCGCCGCACGGTCAGCGGTGGCGTGACTGTGAATGACACGCTGATGCATGTGGCGCATGACAACCTGCCTTTTGGTGGTGTTGGTCCTAGCGGATGGGGGGCATATCACGGTGAGCATGGTTTTTTACGCTTTTCTCACCAAAAGTCGGTCTTTTTGCAAGCAAAATGGAGTCCTGCAGCTTGGCTGTACCCACCGTACGGGCCCAAATTTGAGCGCATCATGGCGCTGATCAAACGCTTGGGTTGAGCGTTTGCCACTCTTCAGTTGCTTGCACAAGCAGCTTGCCCTAGGCCGTTTCAACGGCCTAGCACATCCTTTTTCTGTGGGCAAGAAACCTTTGACAGCCGTACTTGCTTAAATGGCTACAGCGAGCAGGCATAAGCGAAATTCGTGTTTTCACTGACAATTGCGGACTTTCGTTTTCAACACCTAGTTTCCGTTTCGGTTTTTCCATGTCCAATTACCAGGTCCGTCCTGCAACGCTTCGCGATGCGAAGGCGATTGCACAAATCCACACCGCTTCTGCTTTGGAAGCCTACCGTGGCATCGTGCCTGACGACCAACTGAAAGCCATGTCTTCCGTCGAAAAGCGTCAAGCTTACTGGCGTGAGGCCATCGAGTTCTGTGAGCCTCAAGTGCAAGTGGCCATTGACGGTGACAAGATCGTAGGCTTCGTTGGTTTTGACCGTTCCCGTGACGAAAAATCTCGCCAGACCACTGGCGAGGTGTGGGCTATCTATGCGGCCCCTTCGCACTGGAACAAAGGTGTCGGCGTGACGCTGTGGGATGCAGCCCGTGAGGGTCTGCAAGAAGAAGGTTGTACCAACGTGACCGTTTGGGTGCCGCTGCGTAATGAACGCGCTTTGCGTTTCCATGAAATGGCTGGCTTCAAGCGTGAAATGTCCACAGCCAAAACAACCCCAGTCGGTGGTATCAAGATTGAGGAAATTCGCTTAAAGCGTCCCTTAAACTAATTGCTGCCTCACGGCCCGCTTCGGCGGGCCGATTTTTTTGTATTTCGATTTTCAGGAACTTCCACATGCTGCAATGGCAACACCAAGGCATTGACCACCAAGCTGTATGGCGCAGCGAAAGCGGCCTGCCCGCGCCACGCCGTGTGGTGGTGGCCGACGACACCATGCCCGCCGATACGGCCTACCGCCTAGCGTGCGAAGGCACGGCGCTGCTGTGGCAGGGCGACTTTCACAATGCACGTCTGCTGCTGGATGCGCTCAAGCGCCGTCTGGACAAACCGGCGGGCAAAAGCACCGCCAAGGCACGCAAGCAACTGCGCGCAGCCAGCCAGCAGGCAGAGCAAACGCCCGCTGAGGCCTTCCACAAATACCGCATGGCGCAAGGCCAGCGCGCCCGGGTGCTGGGCAGCATCTTGATTGCGCTGCAGCCTGACTACGCCATCCAATTGCGCCGTGCGCCAGATTGGAAAGAGGCATGCACCGAGGCATGGGGTGCGCCAGCGGCCGATGCCACAGTGCAAGTGCTGACGCTGCGCGAGTTGCTGGGCGTGGTGGGCGCGCACGAATGGCGCAAAAAAGGGGTGGCAATGCCGGTGCTGGGCAAAGAAGCGCGCATCTACCCCCACTATGGCGTGTTCTCGCCCGTGCGCGGTGAATATGTGGCGCTGGTGAATGAGGCGCCATTGCCCCAAGGCGCGCGTGAATTGGCTTTTGACATTGGCACGGGTACCGGCGTGCTGGCGGCGCTGTTGGCCAAGCGCGGTGTGCGCCGTGTGGTGGCGACCGATATGTCGCCCCGCGCTTTGGTCTGCGCGCAAGACAATGTGCAGCGCCTGGGCCTGAGCGACAAGATTGCACTGCAACAAATGGATCTGTTCCCCGAAGGGCAGGCAGCGCTGATTGTCTGTAACCCGCCATGGGTGCCTGCACGCGCTGTGACCACGCTGGAGCACGCGGTGTACGACGAGAACAGTGCCATGTTGCGCGGCTTCCTGAACGGTTTGCGTGCGCACCTGACACCCGAGGGCGAAGGCTGGCTGATTTTGTCGGACTTGGCTGAGCACCTGGGCTTGCGCAGCCGCGAAGAGCTGATGGGCTGGATCGATGCAGCAGGCCTGTATGTGGTCTACCGCATGGACACCGAGCCGACCCACGGTAAGGCGCAAGACAGCAGCGATGCCTTGCATGCTGCGCGAGCGGCAGAAGTCACCTCGCTGTGGCGTTTGAAGGCCAAAGCGGCCTGAATCTGAAAGCACGGGCAGGCCGTGCACGGTTAGCCCTTCTCCAGGCTGCGCTCAGGCAGCATGCGCAGCAGTTGCTGGCGAATGGTTTCGGCGCGCTGTGCACCGGCATGCAGCTGAATGGCCAGCAACAAATCCTCGCGCACGGCCAGCATGCTGTCTACATCGCGGGCTTCGCGCAGCCGCTGGCGCAGGCGTTCAGCCGTCTCATGTGCCCGGTTGGCAAACAGGCGCTCGCACAGGTCAAACATGTGCATGCGCACACCCGCCACACTGATGCTGGGGGGTAATGCCGTGGCCTGTGTGCTGGCATCTGTGGCGGCTACAGGGCTGCCAGCCGGTTGCAAATAACCTGCTTGCAGCAACTGCGCGACCAGCGCAGTTCCCTCTCCGTGGTACATGGCTTGCAGTTGGCGCAGCGGGGTGCCTTCTGCCAGCAGCAACATGGAGCGTTCGCGCAGCCCCAGGCTGCGCTGGCCGGGGGCGAGCTCAGACTGTGCCTTGGGCGTGCGCTGTAAAAACATGCCAACGATTGCACCTGCTCCGTGTGACAGCACCGTGAAACCTTCAGCAAGGCCGCAGCAAGCTTGCGACAATACGCGCGAGCTTGGTTGTGCTGCGCAGCTGCGTCAAGCAAAAACCATAGCTTCTAGCGATTGATACATAAGCGCTAGAGCCATTTTTTATACCTAAGTGCCGCACCATGCAGGCACGGTGAAACTGTCATGCGACTGCTTTTGGCCCCGATGGAGGGCTTGCTCGATTTTGTGTTGCGCGATGTGCTGACCCGCGTGGGCGGCGTGGACCGCTGCGTCTCGGAGTTCATTCGCGTCAGCGGCTCCATCTTGCCGGACCGTGTGTTTTTAGGCTATATGCCGGAGTTGCTCAATGGCAGCAAAACCTTGGCAGGCGTTCCCGTGCGGGCCCAGCTGCTGGGCTCTGACCCCGATTACATGGCAGCCAATGCCGCCAATTTGGCGCGGCTGAACCCTGAGGGGATCGACCTGAACTTTGGCTGCCCGGCCAAAACGGTGAACCGCCACGGCGGTGGTGCCTCCATGCTGCAAGACCCAGAAAGCATTGCCAAAGTGGTGGCCGCCGTGCGCAAAGCCGTGCCAGCGCACCTGCCTGTGTCTGCCAAGATGCGCATGGGTTTTAACGATAAAAGCTTGATGCGTGAATGCGCGCTGGCCATGGTGGAAAACGGCGCCTGCGAGCTGGTGGTGCACGCGCGCACCAAGGTGGAAGGCTACCGCCCCCCTGCATACTGGGAGCTGATTCCGGAAATCAAATCCGTGGTCAAGGTGCCTGTGGTGGCCAATGGTGAGATCTGGACGGTGCAAGAAGCGCTGCGCTGCCGGGAGCAGTCGGGCTGTGAAGACCTGATGCTGGGCCGTGGCAGCGTGGCTGACCCCGGCCTGGCACTGGCGCTGCGCGCAGCGATGGCGCATGGCGTACCAGCTTCGGAGGCGGTACCTGCAGCTATTGCCCCGGCGGTAGCATGGGCCGAGATGCTGCCCCACCTGCAGCGTTTTTGGTGGCTGGTGTGCCGCGACCTGACCCCGAACCAGCGTGCGGGCCGTCTCAAACAATGGCTGAATCTGATGCGCCGCCGCTATCCCGAAGCGGAAGAGGCCTTTCAAAGCGTGCGCGTGCTGACACAGCAAAGCTTGGTGGCCGAATGGCTGGAGCAAGAGTGCGAACGCTATGGCGCAGACTTCGTGCTTCAAAAAAATGAGCTTTCAGCGTATGTAGATCGTATGCCAGAAGGCATACCCGCGTTGAAATGACGCGTTGACAAGCGCTGGCTGCTCTCTAAATTGTGCGGGTGGTGATGGGTCAGGGTAGGAAGCGGCCCATTGGCGCCTTCAACGCGCACCCTGGTGCACTACAGCTTGCAGCTATGCTGTATCGCCACGACGGCTTTGCGTACGTGCTGCAATTTGCTACCGATACCGTTCGGCGGTAGTCCACCAATCTTCCTTATTCATGATCGAGAAGCTGGAACTTAACCATCTCCGGATGCTGGGTGCCCTTTATGAGAAGGGTTCGGTGTCAGCGGCTGCTGAGGTGCTTGGTCTCTCGCAGCAGGCCGTGAGTCTCCAGCTCAAGCGCGTGCGGGAGATTTTGGGTGATCTCCTCTTTGTGCGAACCGGCCAGGGCATGGTACCCACCGCTTATGGCCAGCTGATACAACCGCATGTGCAGCAGTTGCTGGCGATGGTTCGTGCACTGCCGATGCCCACGTCCATTCCGCTGGAGAACATCGACCGTAGCTTCAGTATCTCTGCCACGGACCATGCGCAGCGCATCATTGTCGGTGAGCTGCTTCGCGCCCTGCGCAGGGTGGCCCCGCGGGTCAAGGTGAAGGTTTCCAACATTGAGAGCGCCAGCTTGGTTCGCCGAATGCAGCACGGCGAAATTGATATGGCCTTCACATCGAACGGCTATGTACCCGAGGGCCTGCTGACGACCCCACTCTTCACGGAAAGGTATGTCTGCGTGGCTGGCACGCCGCTGACCGATGGATCGCAACCACTGCCTTTGGAGTCGTTGGTGGCATATGACTTCCTTGTGGTATCTCCGGGCGTTCCGGGCTTTGACGGTTCAGCCGAAGGCTGGTTTGCACAGCAAGGACTGCAACGTCGCGTTGTGGCTTCCGTGCCTTCGTTTTTCATGGCAATGGAGTACTTGCGGCGTTCCGATATGGTGGCCTTTTTACCGTCGCGACTGCTGCCCTGCGACGGTTTGTTTGAGGTGCCGTTGGAGAAGTATCCACCAGGCTTTCAGGTGGTTGCGGCCTACCACCCTTCGGTGGCGTCTGATTCTCTGCTGGGCTGGGTGCTCGACTACGTCCGTGCGCAAGGCGCCGATGCAAGATAGCGGCACTTGTGGCCGTTACAAGTGTGCTTACATGGTGAGATTTGCCCGACATTCCTAAGCTGTTGGGTATTGCAAACTCAACGTTGAACGGTATATGCACACGCAGCTAGTGAATCCCGAGAACCTCTACGACGGCGCGCCCATAGGCATGTCGCAGGCCAAGGTAGATCTGACGTCCGGACTTGTTTTTGTCTCTGGTCAAGTGGATTGGGACCACGACGCCCATGTCCGGCACACCACGTTAGCAGAACAGGCCGAAGGGGCAATCCAGCATCTGATCACCGTGTTGAATGAGGCTGGCACCTCGCTGCCGCATGTGCTGCAACTGCGGGTGTATGTTCGTGGCGAGCTCGCTGACCGCATGCCTCAACTCGTGCCTGTGTTCGCCCGCCACTTTGGTGCAGTCCGTCCAGCTTTGACTGGCGTTGGGGTGGCATCCCTCGCATCGCGGGACACGCTGATTGAGATAGAGGCTTTGGCAAAGTTACCTGGCCACCCGGGATAGCTTTG
>JAFAGF010000022.1 GCA_023422975.1 Pseudomonadota bacterium | reverse complement strand
TGCGCGTCTACCACCGCTACGGTCAAGGCGCAGAAGCACTGGCCAAGGATGCCAAGGCCCTGCTGGATGAGGCCGCTGCGTAAGCAGCCAGATTGCGCAGCGGACATAGGCCTTGATGGATTTTTTTTGCGCCAAAACAGCGGCAATTTGTAACTTGCGCGGTAGCATGCTGCGGATATGCCGGTGTCACCCGTTGGTGGTGCGCGGCCAGTCATCACCGTATGAACATTAAAGCCGCCAGTTCAAACTCCGAATCTGCTTTGCTGTCCCCCAAGGGGATGCCATCTTTTGTTGGTGGTGGCGTGCGCACGGCAGTTGGCTCAGGCTTGTGGGGCGAATGGGTGCGTGAGGCTTGGAATGCTGCGCCTGACGGGATTTTGCTGGTCGATAGCACTGGCACCATCATTTCCAGCAATGCGGCCATGAGTTTGATCTCTGGATTTGCGCAAGCGGAGCTTGAAGGCCATTTGGTAGAGAGGCTCTTGCCTGAAAGCATGCATGCCTCGCACAAGGGCGATGTTCAGCGCTTTTTCCAGCAGCCCAGGCGCCACAGCATGGGCATGGGGCGTACTTTGTGGTTGCAGCGCAAAGATGGTACCCAAGTCCCTGTAGACATTGCCCTGGGCAACTTTGACCGTGATGGAGCTCCCCTGGTGGTGGCGTTTGTGCGTGACGTCACGGAAATGCGCCGCATGGAAGAGCGCATGCAATACCAAGCCACGCACGATATTTTGACGGGGCTGCACAACCGGTGGTCGTTTACCCAGCGCCTGCATGAGAGCTTGCAGCAAACGCAGGTGACCGGCGAGCCCATGGCGCTCTTGCTGCTTGATCTGGATAACTTCAAGTCGATCAACGATGGCTATGGGCATGCGGCAGGCGACCATGTGTTGCAAGAGGTGGCCAAACGCTTGAAGTCCGTGATTCGCAACCAAGGAGTGCTTTCGCGCTTGGGCGGTGATGAATTTACGGTGCTGGTGCCTGACACGGACATGGAGCAGGCGCAATCTTGGGCAGAACAAATTTTGTTTGCCATGTCTACGCCTTGCCGCTGGGGCCATGTGCTGCTCGACTTTGGGGCCAGTATTGGCGTGGCCATTTCGCCCATCGACTCGCGCGACCCCTCCACGCTGCTGCGGTATGCAGATATGGCTATGTACCGCGCCAAAGAGCGTGGTCGTGGCAACTTTGTGTTCTACGAGGACAGCATGGGCCATGAGATGGCTGAGAAAGTGCTGCTTTCTGAGCGCTTGCGGCTGGCACTGGGCTATGAGGGTATCAAGCTGTATTACCAACCGCAGATCGATATCCGTACAGACCAAGTCTGCGGCGTAGAGGCATTGGTGCGTTGGACTGATCCTTTACTGGGCGAAATTACGCCAGACCGATTCATTCCTGTGGCCGAGTCTTCCGGGCTCATCATTGGGTTGGGCAACTATGTGCTAGATGCTGCTTGCAAGCAGATCAGTCTGTGGTTGCAGCAGGGGCAGCCGGTACGGATTGCGGTGAACTTGTCAGCACAGCAACTGCGCCAGTCCAATCTGGTGCAACTGGTGCGTGATGCCTTGGAGCGTTACCAAGTGCCTGCGCAGTGGCTGGAGCTGGAGGTGACAGAGTCACAGGCCATGCAGGACCCGGATCATGCCTGCCGTATGCTGGCGGAGCTGGCCGGTTTGGGTGTGAGCTTGGCTTTGGATGATTTTGGCAACGGCCATTCTTCGCTGGCGTATTTGCAGCATTTACCGGTTCAACGCCTGAAGCTGGGCAAAGACTTCATGCGCACGGGCCGTTTGGGTAGCAGGCTGTTGGGGGCGATGATTCAGTTTGGGCACGCGCTGAATCTGCAGGTGGTGGCAGAAGGCGTGGAGACAGAGGTACAGCGCAGCCAGTTGGAAGCCATGGGCTGTGAGTGCTACCAAGGATGGCTCGCTTCCAAAGCGATGACGGCTTTGGAGTTCGAAACATGGCGTAACCAGCGCTAATATTGCCTTGGTAGCTATAAAAAATCCACCCGAAGGTGGATTTTTTATGCGCAGCGCGCTTTACTGGTTGCTGATCTTTTGTTCTTTGATCAGGCGGCTTAATTCAGCCGTGTCTTTTTGGATGCGGTTGGCCAGTCCTTCGGGCGAGGTGCCCACCATCTGCCAGCCTTGCTGAAACAGCTTCTCGCGCACTTCAGGCGTACGGGCAATCTCTACCAGCATCGTGGCCAGCTTGGCGCGAATCTCTGCCGGCATGGTGTTGGGTGCTGCAAACGCATTCCAGATTTGCAGGTCAAAGTTCTTCACACCGGCTTCTGCCAAGCTAGGGACACCGGGCGCCAAAGCACTGCGGCCGCTGGACGTCACGCCAATCAAGCGCAGCTTGCCCGCTTGTGCCTGGGCCATGGCCAGTGCAGGGGGCAGCAGGGCCATTTGCAATTGACCACCCATCATCGCGGTCGCAACTTGGGGGTAGCCGCTGTAGGGGACGTGGATGGGTGCAATGCCGCTACGTGCTTTTAGAAGCTCTGTGCCGAGGTGACCAATCGTGCCTACGCCGGGGGTGCCGTAACTCCACTTATCACCCGCTTTTTGTGCTGCTGCAAAGAAAGCTTTGGCATCCGCATCTTTGGGAACGCCGGGTTGTTCGACAGGTGCAGTCAATACCAAAGGTGAAACGCCAATCAACGTCAGCGGTGCTAGGTCTTTGAGCGGGTCGTAAGGTGTGGCTGGGTTGAGGATTTTGGCAATCGTCATATTGCCGTTGATCATCAAACCAATCGTGTGGTTGTCGTGTGCACGCGCAACTTCGGTCGCACCGATGTTGCCACCAGCCCCCACCTTGTTTTCCACGATGACAGGCTGCCCCAGGAGCTTGGACAGTGGCTCCGAAAAGGTGCGTGCGGTCAAGTCCGGCGAGGAGCCCCCAGGGAAACCCACCACAATACGAACCGGCTTGGTGGGCCAAGCAGCCGTAGAAGCAGCCAAAACAGAACTGGTGGCAGAGGCCGCCACCAAAGCAGTGCCTACAGCCAATACGGTGCGGCGAGCAATGAAAGTGAGGGTGGTCATCGTGCGTTGAGCATAAAAACTGCAAGATGAGAAAAAACCTTGCAGGAAAAAGGAAAGCCCGGACATTATCCGGGCTTGCTGTGGCAGCAATCTGGCGTATTTCCACCAGACTGTGCAGGAACGTTCTTAAGCGAACTCAGTCAGCGCTTTTTTCATCTTTTTCATAGCGGCCACTTCAATTTGGCGAATGCGCTCGGCGCTCACGCCGTACTCGGCAGCCAGCTCGTGCAGCGTCATACCGCCCGTGCCGTCATCGTTGACTTTCAGCCATCGCTCTTCCACGATGCGGCGGCTGCGGTCATCCAGCATTTCCAGTGCTTGGGCAATCCCATCGGTGGCCAGCACATCGCGCTGGCG
>JAFAGF010000038.1 GCA_023422975.1 Pseudomonadota bacterium | reverse complement strand
ACCAGCGATGCGCATTTGGTGGTGGCACAACTGGCCGATGGCAGTGGCCCGGCCTGTTTTTGGGTGCCGCGCTGGCGCCCGGATGGCACGCGCAACCGCATTCGCATTCAACAGTTGAAAGACAAGCTGGGCAACCGCAGCAATGCCAGCAGCGAGGTGGAGTTTCAAGATGCCTGGGGCGTGCTGATGGGCGAGGAAGGGCGCGGCATTCCCACCATCATTGAGATGGCCGCCATGACGCGGCTGAACTGCGTGTTGGGCAGTGCTGCCATCTTGCGTATGGCCACCGTGCAGGCGTTGGCCTATGCACGCCAGCGCCAGGCTTTTGGCAAGGTGCTGGCGCAGCAGCCGTTGATGCGCAGCGTGTTGGTGGATTTGGCGCTGGAGAGCGAAGCGGCCATGCACTTGTCCATGCGGCTGGCGCAGGCGTTGGAGCAGGAAAGCGAGCCGCTGCAGCAGGCCTGGAAACGCATCCTCACCCCCGCTGCGAAATTCTGGGTCTGCAAACGCACGGTGGCCCTGACGGCCGAGGCCATGGAGGTCATGGGCGGCAATGGCTACGTGGAAAACAGCGTCATGGCACGTTTGCTGCGCGAAGCGCCGGTGAATTCCATCTGGGAAGGCTCGGGCAACATCATGTGTCTCGATGTGCTGCGCGCTGTGGCGCGTGACCCAGACAGCGCGGCTTTGCTGCTGGGCGATTTGCTGCAGCAATCGGCGGGTGAGCCGGCGCTGCAAAAAACGTTGCAGGATCTGGCTGCCGCGCTGCACCAGCCTGCGGCGCTGCAAGAGGCCCAGGCGCGCCACTGGGTGCAGCAACTGGTGCTGGTGGCACAAGCGTGCTTGCTGCTGCAGCATGCCCCTGCGGTGGTGGCGCAGGCCTTTGTGCGCTCGCGCTTGCTGGCCAGCCGTGGTGGCTGGGTGGTGGGTACGTTGGAGTTGCAGGATGGCGATGTCGACGTCATCTTGCAGCGTGCACTGCCCCAATGAAAAGAACGTAGCAGCTTGCGCAGTATTTAAGCCATGTTGCAACTGTTTTTACTGTGAAAACTAGATGCAGAAAGCGCTGGCTGCTTCAAAAACTGAAAAGAATTTTGCAGCAGTGCATGCGACAGGGCGCAGCACATTGCGCCAGAATGTGCAGACCATGCTGAGCTATTCCGATATCCAAGCCGCCGCCGTTCGCCTGCGCGATCACATCTTGCGCACGCCCTGTGTGGAGTCGCAAACCCTCTCGCACATCGTGGGCGCGCAGGTGTTTTTGAAGTTTGAAAACCTGCAGTTCACCGCCTCGTTCAAAGAGCGCGGCGCGTGCAACCGCCTGCAGTTATTAAGCGCCGAAGAAAAAGCCCGTGGCGTGATCGCCATGAGTGCGGGCAACCACGCACAGGGCGTGGCCTACCACGCGCAGCGCATGGGCGTGCATGCCATCATCGTGATGCCGCGCTTCACCCCCGGCGTTAAGGTAGAGCGCACACGCGGCTTTGGGGCCGAGGTGGTGTTGCATGGCGACACGCTGGAAGCCGCGCGCCAGCATGCCTACCAACTGGCCGAGCAGCGCCACCTGACTTTTGTGCACCCCTTCGATGACGAGGGCGTGGCTGCTGGGCAGGGAACGCTGGCGCTGGAGATGCTGGCCGATCAGCCCGATCTGGATACGCTGGTGGTGGCCATTGGCGGTGGTGGTTTGATTGCCGGCATTGCCACGGCGGCCAAAGCCATCAAGCCGGAGATGCGTGTGGTGGGGGTGCAGACCGAGCGTTTTCCTTCCATGCTCAACGCCGTGCAAGGCAAAGACCTGCCCATGGGCACTTCCACCATTGCCGAAGGCATTGCCGTGGCCACTGCCGGCACGATCACCCAGGAAGTGGTACGTGCGCGTGTGGATGAGCTGCTGCTGGTCGATGAAGGCGATATTGAGCAAGCCGTGCTGATGCTGCTGGAGATTGAGAAAACCCTAGTTGAAGGCGCGGGCGCCGCAGGGCTGGCGGCGCTGATTCGCCACCGTGACAAGTTCCAGGGTCAGAAAGTGGGCTTGGTGCTGTCGGGTGGCAATATCGACCCGCTGCTGCTGGCCGCCATCATTGAGCGCGGCATGGCACGCTCGGGGCGCTTGGCGCGCATTCGCGTCAGCGCGCGCGATGTGCCCGGCGTGCTGGCCAAAATCACTGCCACGGTGGCGGAGGCTGGTGCCAACATCGAAGAGGTGCACCACCAGCGTGCCTTCACCATGTTGGCCGCGCAGAACGTGGAGATCGACTTGGTGCTGCAAACGCGCAATGTGCAGCATATTGAGGATGTGCTGCAGGCCCTGCGCACGGCTGGCATGGAAGCCGTTCGCGTCTGACAGCGCACTCAGGGTTAGCCTGTGGGCGTGGCTGCAGGGGCCTGCCTAGAATGAAGGCCCCGGCTGCGGTTTTTGCGAAGGCGCAGCCTTTGTACATGCTTTGCTCTAAGGAGGTCTTGTTGATGCATCCATCCCACGATCCTGCTGTGACGCAGCCCCCTGAAGACGCGGTGGAAGCAGTGGTGCCCGTGATTCCTGTGGTCTTGCCCCTGGTGGGGGCAGCCATGATGTTTTTGCTGGCCTTTATCGCTGTCACGATGGCCTAAAGCGCGCGCTGCAAGCCAAGTACCTGGCTGCAACGTAACCCTTCCAAAATAAAAAAAAGCCAGCTGCGTTGCAGTTGGCTTTTTTGTTGCCAAAAACCGTGGTTTTCGGCGTGCACAGGGCACTGCGTGCTCTGTTTATTTCAGACGCATATCGCCGGTTTCCATAAAGCGTTGGTGCCAGCTCAGGGCTTCGTTTAGGATGTGCGGCGTGTGCTGAGCGCCCTGGCTGCGGGCACGGTCAAAGTAGTCCTGCAACTGGTCGCGGTAGTCAGGGTGGGCGCACTTGTCGATGATGACCTTGGCGCGCTGCTTGGGCGACAGGCCACGCAGATCGGCCAGGCCTTGCTCGGTGACGATGATCTGCGTGTCGTGTTCGGTGTGGTCCACGTGCGAGCACATGGGCACGATGCAGCTGATCTTGCCGTCCTTGGCCACGGAAGGTGTGACGAAGAAGGACAGGTAGCCATTGCGCGCAAAGTCGCCCGAGCCACCGATGCCGTTCATCATGCCCGTGCCCATGACGTGGGTGGAGTTGATGTTGCCGTAGATGTCGGCTTCGATCATCGAGTTCATCGCGATGATGCCCAGGCGTCGCACCAGCTCGGGGTGGTTCGAGATTTCCTGCGGGCGCAAGATGATGCGCTCGCGGTAGAAGTCGATGTTGTCTTCAAAGTCCTTGTAGGCGGACGAAGACAGGGAGATGGACGTGGCTGAGGCCTTGCTCATCTTGCCCGAACGCAGCAGATCCAGCATGCCGTCTTGCAGCACTTCGGTGAAGCCCAGCAGGTTCTCAAAGGGGCCGGCCAGCAGGCCTGCCAGTACGGCGTTGGCCACATTGCCTACGCCCGATTGAATGGGCAGCATTTCCTTGGGCAGACGCCCCATCTTCATCTCGTGCGAGAGGAAGTCGATGATGGATGCGGCAATGGTGTTGGAGTTGGCATCGGGCGCGGCAAACACGTTGTCGCGGTCGCCCTTGTGGGTTTCCACCACTGCGATCACCTTGGAGGGGTCCACACGCAGGTACTGCTCGCCAATGCGGTCGTCGGCATGCGTCATGTTGATCGGCATGCGGCGGGGCGGGATGGCGGTGCCGTAGTAGATGTCGTGCATGCCTTCCATCTTCGCGGGTGGCTTGGTGTTCACTTCCAGAATCACCTTGTCCGCAATTTCCAGCCAGGTCTTGTTGTTGCCTACGGCGGTGGACGGGATCAGCAAGCCATCGGCGGTCACGCCCAGTACTTCCACCACAGCAATGTGCATGTGACCCAGGAAGCCAAACCATGCATGCTGCGCCACGTGCGACAGGTGCATGTCGATGAAGTCGATGTCACCGCTGTTGATGGCCTTGCGGGCGATGGGATCGGTATTGAACGGCAGGCGCTGGCCCAGTGCACTGGCTTCGGCCATCACGCCATCGCATTCGGCGGCGGTCGAGGCACCGGTCCAGACGTTGATTTTGTAGGGGTTGCCTGCGGCATGTTCCGCCTTGGCGCGCGCGGCAATCGCTTGCGGCAGGGCCTTGGGGTAGCCCGCGCCGGTAAAGCCGCTCATGCCGACGTTCACGCCGTGCGGAATCAGGGCTGCGGCGGCTTCGGCCGACATGACGAGGTTGTTAAATTGTGGGTAGCGTACGCGCTCTGCCAGGCTCATCGAGGTTTCTCCAACTTTGCAAAAACAAGCCGCCTGTTGCGGCGGCTTGGTAGGAGCTGTGGAACTGCAGGGGGATGGTGTCCCCGCTCATCTTGAGCGCCACGGTGTGCGCTGGCTATGGTCTTGCGTACAGTTCTACAGACTCCAATCTCCGGGTGTGATGGTATCAGTGTTAACCCTCTGTCACAGAATAGCGCATATGGCTGGGGGTGTATCTAATCTATTGTGATTACGTGTGATCCCGGGAGGCGATCGCTTACTTCATTGGCAATTGGCTTTCGCACGGCGATGCTGCGCTGCAGCATGAACTACCATAAAAAAACCGACCTGTTGCCAGGTCGGTGCAAGTGCTCAGGCCGCACAGGCGGCGCAGTGCGGAGGGCTTAGTTGGTCTTGGCGCGGCTGAGCAGCGCGTACAAGATGATCGCGCCAAAGGTGGCGCAGCCAATGCCGCCCAGTGCGAAGTCGCCAAACTTCAACGTGAACTCACCCGTACCCAAAATCAATGTGATGGCGGCCACGATCAGGTTCTTGGTGTCGGAGAAGTCGACCTTGTTGTCCACCCAGATCTTGGCACCGGCAATCGCAATCAGGCCGAACACCACGATGGAGACACCGCCCATCACGGGCAGCGGGATGGCCTGGATCAGCGCGCCAAACTTGGGGCTAAAGCCCAGCAGCACGGCCAAGATGGCGGCCACCATGAACACGGCGGTGGAGTAGATGCGGGTGGCGGCCATCACGCCGATGTTTTCGGCATAGGTGGTCACGCCGGTGCCGCCAGCAGAGCCGGAGACCATGGTGGCCACACCGTCACCGATGAAGGCGCGGCCCATGTACTGGTCCAGGTTCTTGCCAGTCATGGCCGTCACAGCTTTGATGTGGCCCAGGTTTTCCGCCACCAAGATGATGACCACGGGCACGATCAGCAGCATGGCATTGGCTTCAAACACCGGGCTGTGGAAGGTGGGCAGGCCCAGCCACGCAGCGTTGGCCACGCCGCTCAGATCGACTGGCTTGCCCAGGCCCAGACCATTGGTCAGCACGGCGTAGATGATGCTGGCCACGATCAGGCCAATCAAAATCAGCAGGCGCTGCATCATGCCCTTGGTGAACACGGCCACCAGCGCTACAGAGACAAAGGTGACGGCTTGCATCCAGGCTTCAAAGTTGTTGGATGCCATGTTCTTGACGGGAATGGCCGCCAGATTCAGGCCAATCACGGCCACCACGGCGCCGGTTACGACGGGGGGCATAAAGCGCTCAATCCAGCCGGTGCCAATGACATGCACCAGCACCCCCACCAGGGTGTAGACCAGACCGCAGGCAATGATGCCGCCCAGTGCCACACCGATGTTGCCGTTGGCACCCTGGCCTGCAAAGCCGGTGGCTGCAATCACCACGCCGATGAAGGCGAAGGACGAGCCCAGGTAGCTGGGTACCTTACCGCCGGTGATGAGGAAGAAAATCAAGGTGCCGATACCGCTCATCAGCACGGCCACGTTGGGGTCAAAGCCCATGAGGATGGGGGCCAGCACGGTGGAGCCAAACATGGCGATCACGTGCTGAATGCCCATCAGGCCGGTTTGTGTCCAGGGCAGGCGCTCATCAGGCCCGATGACGCCGCCGTCTTGCAGCACGGCGGGGGACTTCTCAGTCCAGGAAAACATTCCCATTTGTATTGCTCCGTAAAAATTGCTGGCGCGATGTTAGAGGCTTTCCCCCGTGCGCGACACGACCGGGCAGCGCACACGTGCTGCCGTGTCAGTTAAGTGGAAGCAGAGTGCGTGCCAGCGTGGTTTTTGCTTGGCTTTATTTTTAGGAGCATGCAGCGCAAGTATTTGCTTGCATTGAGGCTTTTAGGGCATCAAAAGCAAGCAAACACAGGCGCTAGGCACTCATGTTTTTGAGTGCGATTTTTTCAGCGGCTGTTGCGCGGAAAAAACGGTGGGCGGGGCAACTGCTTGCCTATCAGCGTCCAGGGGTTGCGGCCGGTGAGCTGGGCCACGATGGCCGCCTTGATGGGGGGAATGCGGCGCGAGGCCTCGATGATGGCCGTGCGCACCAAACGGGGCACAGGGCGCGCATCGGTGAACAGCTTGACCACCGTGTTGGTGCCTTGAAAGATCGGCCAGGCATGGCGGTGGTGGCCTTGGGCGTAAGGGGCCAGCACGGCGGCCTTGCCCCAGTCCTGGCCTGCGGCGTGTGCGGACACGATGCAGGCGGTCAGGCGTTCGACACCCGACAGCCCCAGGTTGAAGCCGTGCGCGGTGACGGGGTGCATGCCCACTGCAGCATCGCCCAGCAGGGCAAAGCGCTCACCGCTGAAGCGGTGGGCGTAGGTGGCGACCAGGGGGTAAATGTGGCGCTCCCCCACCAGTTGCATATCGCCCAGACGGCTTTGGAAGTGGTTTTGCACGTGGGCGGCAAAGTCCTCGGGCGACAGCTGCATCAGTTGCTGCGCATCGGCCGAATCGGTGGTCACCACGGCCGAGCACAGCAGCTCGCCGGTAGCGGGGTCGGGCTGCACGGGCAGGATGGCCAAGGTGCGGTCATAGCCAAAGCACTCATGGGCCTTGTCGTCGTGCGAGACCGTGGTGCTCAGGCGGCAGACGATCACGCTGCGGCCAAAGTCGGTCATCTGGGTGCCCACACCCAGCATGCGGCGCACGCCGGAGAAACGGCTGTCAGCGGCCACCACCAGCGGGGCTTTAAGCGGGGCGGCATCCACGCGCACACCGTTGTCGTCCTGGGTGTAGTGCACTTCGGCGTGGGTGTCGGTGGTGGTCACTTGCGTGACGCGTGCGCCGGTGATGATGGTCACGCCTTCGGTACTGCTGGCCACTTCCCAGGCCGTGCGACGCAGGGCAAAGTTGGGCACGATGCGGCCCAGATAGTCGGCACCGCTGCCCTCGGCGACGATGTCAAGCGTGGAGCGCGCACCCACCGGGCCGTCGTGCACGATGGCATCGCGGATGGAACCAATTTCGTGATCTTGCAGGCGTGCCCAGGTGCCCAGGCGCTGCAAGGTCTGCACGCTGGGGTGGGTCAGGGCAATCTCGCGGCCATCGGGCGCGGGGCTGGCCAGTTGGGCTTCACCCTGCAGTTCCAGCACCGTGGCTTGCAGGCCCGCGTGGGCCAAAGAGATGGCGAGCGACAGGCCGGCAGGGCCCGCGCCCACGATAAGGACATCGGTGTTCATGGACATGTGTGCAATCACTGTGAAAGTGGGCCCCTATTGTGGCCCGGTCTGGAGGCGGTCTTTGTCAGTGCTGACGGCGCATTGTGCGTCGGTTTGGGTGGCATGGGGCTTGCACTGCATCAATGGCACGGCGCGGGTGCGCCTTCTGTCGGTGCTGACGAGCGGTTGAAAACTTGCGGTTTGTCAATTCGGGACGCTGGCATGGCGGGCGGTGCAGCGCAGCGCTAGGGTGCTGTTTATGTCTTCAAGCACCATGCCCCATACTCGCCGTACACCCCTGATGCGCCGCTACCAACACTGGCTGGCGCAAACGCAGGGGCTGCATTTTGAAAACTACGATGCGTTGTGGCGCTGGTCCGTCAGTGACCTGAATGGTTTTTGGCAAAGCATCTGGGATTATTTTGAGATGCAGTCGCCCACGCCGCACAGCGCAGCGCTGGGCTGCAATGTGATGCCGGGTGCGCAGTGGTTTCCGGGCGCGCAAGTCAATTACGCCCAACAGGTGCTGCGCCATGTAGATGCAGCACATGCCGCCGGCATGCCTGCCGTGATTGCGGAGAACGAATTGGGCGAAGTGACGGAGCTGAGCTGGCCAGAACTGCGCCGCCAAGTGGCTGCCTTGGCCTTGCACTTGAAGGCGCAGGGCGTGCAGCCCGGTGACCGCGTGGCGGCTTACCTGCCCAATATTCCCCAGGCCATCGTGGCTTTTCTGGCGGTGGCCAGCGTGGGGGGCGTGTGGAGCGTGTGTTCGCCCGATATGGGGACGGCGGCGGTGCTGGATCGCTTCAAGCAAATTGCCCCCAAGGTACTGATTGCCGTAGACGGGGTGTACTACGCCGGCAAAGCCATGGACCGCGGGCAGATCGCCAGTGAGCTGCGCGCGCAGTTGCCTTCGGTGGAGCACATGCTGGTGCTGCGCACGCCGTTTGCACAGCACGCGGTCAACGACAGCACCAGCTGGAGCGATGTAGTCGCACGTGACGATGCGGCCACGACGGCGTTTGCGCCCCAGTGGTTGCCGTTTGACCACCCGCTGTGGATTGTGTATTCCAGTGGCACCACCGGACTGCCCAAGCCCATCGTCCACGGCCACGGCGGCATTGTGGTGGTGGCGCTGGCCATGAAGGCCTTGCACAACGATGTCGGTTGCAGCTATGACCCCCAAAGCTGGGGTGAGCGTTTTCATTGGTACAGCTCCACCGGCTGGGTGATGTGGAACTCACAGGTGGCAGGCTTGCTGGGGGGTACCACCTGCGTGATCTTTGATGGCAGCCCCGGCGGAAGCAAAGAGCAGCCGGACTGGGGGGTGTTGTGGCGCTTTGCTGCGCGCCATCAAGTCTCCAGCTTTGGCGCGGGTGCGGCGTTTTATGCCAATTGCATGAAGACCGGGCTGGAGCTGGCGCAGTGTGGCGACCTGTCGCGCCTCACCAGCCTGGGCAGCACCGGATCGCCCCTGGCGCCGGATGTGCAGGCTTGGGGCACGCAGCAGTTTGCACAAATGGGCACGGCCGATATCTGGTGGAACAATTTGTCGGGCGGCACAGACTTTTGCGGTGCTTTTATTGGCGGCAACCGCGAGCTGCCGCAGCAACCCGGCGAGATGCAGTGCCGCATGCTGGGCGCCGCCGTGGAGGCGTGGAGCGAGCAGGGCGCGCCCGTGCTGGATGCTGTGGGGGAGCTGGTGTGTACCCAGCCTATTCCTTCCATGCCGCTGTATTTCTGGGGTGACCAGGGCAATCAGCGCTATCTGGGCAGCTACTTTGCCATGTACCCTGCAGGCCATGGCCGCCAGCCCGGCGGTGGTGAGGGCTCTGCAGACATGGGTGGCGTGTGGCGCCATGGGGACTGGCTCAAGGTGAGCCCGGAAGGCGGCTGCACCATTTATGGCCGCAGCGATGCCACCATCAACCGCCATGGGCTGCGCATGGGCACCAGCGAAATCTACAGTGCGGTGGAGGCATTGCCCGAGGTGCTGGACAGCATGGTGGTGGATTTGGAATACCTGGGCCGCGAGAGCTTCATGCCCATGTTTGTGGTGCTGCGCGATGGGCTGCAGCTCGATGCGGCTTTGCAGGCCAAGCTGGCAGCTGCCATTCGGCAGGCGCTTTCCCCGCGCTTTGTGCCGGATGAAATCGTGCAGGTGGCAGAGATTCCGCGCACGCTGACGGGTAAAAAGCAGGAGCTGCCCATCAAAAAACTGTTGCTGGGCCAGCCTTTGGAGAAGGTGGTCAACAAAGACACCATGGCCAACCCGGCCAGTTTGGACTGGTTTGTGGGCTATGCGCAGCGCAAGCAAGCACTAGCGTCAGAAACGGTGTGACGCATGGGCTGGATACCGGGTGTTGCGCTGCGCCCCCAGTGCTGCATGGGCAGAGGGGGCTTGCGGGGTACACTTAGCGCGTTTTGAGTTCGCGTCCCTTCCTTTTTTCGCACTCCTCACCATGGCCGTTGACTCGCAGGGCACTGCCCGATCCAGCTTTGACCTTAAAAGTGCCCAACTGCCGGTGATGGCGGTGGCATTGCGTGACACCCAGGTTGCCGTCTTGGCCAAAGACCTGGCCCAGCGTTTGGCGGACGACCCCGATTTTTTTGACAACGATCCGGTGCTGGTGGATTTGCAGCATGTGCGTGACAGCACGGAGGCGATCGATTTCCCCAAGCTTATCAAGCTGTTGAAAAAGCACCGCACCTTGCCGGTGGCCGTGTGCAATGGCTCGGCCGAGCAGATGGCTGCTGCGCATGATGCCGGGCTGATGCCTGCGCCCGATGCCCACCCTGTGCGCACCAAGGAAGTGGTGCGCGAGGTGGAGGTGATCCGCGAAGTGCCGGTGGAAGTGGTGCGTGAAATACCCGCCCCTGCGGCCAACGCCATGATTATTGACAAGCCCCTGCGCTCGGGCCAGCAGGTCTATGCCAAGGGTTGTGATCTGGTGGTGCTGGCCGTGGTCAGCTACGGCGCTGAGGTGATTGCCGATGGCAATGTGCACGTGTATGCCCCCCTGCGTGGGCGTGCGGTGGCGGGTGCGCGCGGCAACACCGAAGCGCGCATCTTCAGCACTTGCATGGAGCCGCAACTGTTGTCGATTGCTGGCAACTACCGCGCGCTGGAAGCGGATCTACCCAAGGACATTGCAGGCAAGCCTGCCCAAGCACGTTTAGAGGGTGAAAAGCTGGTGATTGAACCAATGCGTTTAGCATGAGCACCTGCAGCACCGCGCTGAACAACCAATTTTCTACAAGATTCTTCTCTAAGGAACCCAGCAAACATGGCCAAAATTGTCGTAGTGACCTCTGGTAAAGGTGGCGTGGGCAAGACCACCACCAGCGCAAGTTTTGCATCTGGTTTGGCCCTGCGCGGCCACAAAACGGCGGTGATCGACTTTGATGTCGGCCTGCGCAATCTGGATCTGATCATGGGCTGCGAGCGCCGCGTGGTGTATGACCTGATCAACGTGATTCAGGGCGAAGCCAATCTTAATCAGGCCCTGATAAAGGACAAGCAGTGCGACAACCTGTTTGTGCTGGCAGCTTCGCAAACCCGTGACAAGGAAGCCTTGACGCAAGAAGGCGTCAAGAAGGTGCTGGACGACCTGTCTGGCATGGGGTTTGAGTTCATCATCTGCGACTCGCCCGCCGGTATTGAAAGTGGTGCCTTGATGGCCATGCACTATGCCGATGAAGCACTGGTGACGACCAACCCTGAAGTCTCTTCGGTGCGTGACTCGGACCGCATCTTGGGCATGCTGGGCTCCAAGACCGACAAGGCTGCCAATGGCCATAGCGTGAAAGAGCACTTGCTGATCACACGCTACAACCCCAACCGCGTGGAAGACGGCCAGATGCTGTCCATTCAGGACATTGAAGACATTCTGCGCATTCCTTTGATTGGCGTGATTCCCGAGTCGGAGACCGTGCTGCAAGCCTCCAACCAGGGCGTGCCCGCAGTGCACATGGAAGGCTCGGATGTCTCCGAGGCTTACAAGGATGTGATTGCCCGTTTTCTGGGGGAAGAAAAGCCGATGCGCTTTACCGAGGCCCACAAGCCCGGCTTCTTCAAGCGCATGTTTGGCGGGAGGTAAGCAGCCATGTCCATTATTTCTATGTTGTTGGGTGAGAAGAAGAAATCGGCCTCGGTGGCCAAAGAGCGTCTGCAAATCATTCTGGCGCGCGAACGCGTGGGTGGCGCCTCGGGCCAGCCCGACTACCTGCCTGCGCTGCAGCGCGAACTGATGGCGGTGATCTCCAAGTACGTGTCGATCAACCCCGAAGACATCAAGGTGCAGCTGGAGCGCCAAGAGAATCTGGAAGTGCTGGAAGTGAAGATCGAACTGCCCGAGACTCCGCGCTAAGTCCGCAACCAGTCCGTAAGCACAAAAAAACCGCAGCACCCGACAAGGGGCTGCGGTTTTTTGTTGCGCCAAGCGCCGTGCCGGGTGGCACCGGGTATCGCGTCAGCGCATTTGGCCCGCGTGGTAGAGCAGAGGCGCTGCATCGGCAGCATGGCGGCAAGCCAGCACTTCGCCCACCAGAATCAGGTGGTCGCCTTCGGTGTACTGGCTGCGGGCGCGGCATTCAAACGTGGCCAGGGCATCGGCCAGCAGCGGCACGCCGTGGGCGTTGGCTGACCAGTCCACACCTTCAAAGCGGTCAATGCCGCGCTGTGCAAACTGGAAGGCCAAGTCTTTGTGGTGGCTGGCCAGCACATGGATGGCGTAGTGGCTGCTGTGTGCAAAAGCGGGGTAGCTGCCGGAGGTGCGGGCCAGGCTCCACAGCACCAGCGCGGGGTCGAGCGAGACGGAGTTGAACGAACTCACTGTCATGCCCACGGGATTGCCTTGCGCATCGGCCGTGGTGACCACCGCAACGCCGGTGGCAAATTGCCCCAGCGCATTGCGGAAATCGCGTTCAGAAAAAGTAGCTTGGCACACAGGTGCAGCAACAACAGAAGTATTCACAACAGCGCAAGTCAAAGTAGATCGGAAATTATGCAAAGCGCCGTCTTGCCATGTGTGGGTGGGGCTAATACAGGCGCGAATGCTATCCGCTATAGGAGAAGCGTGGACATGCCACAGGGCTCGTCATCGTGCAGGGCAGTCGCCTTGGATACAGCACTGCAGCAGTGCTTTGCTTTTTTAGGAGCAGCTTGCGCTTGTTATTCATTGTTCTCAGATTGAAATCTATGTGAAAGCAAAGAAATGCAAGCGCAAACAGCTATGCAAATAGAAGCGATTGTCGTATTTGCGCCCCTTGGCTTTTGATGCGAGTCAAAAAAATCATAGCGAAATAAAAACTTCTGTAACCCGTAGCGGTGAAAAGCCGACGTTTTGTGGATATTTATTTAAGAATGTCTGCTGATTGCGGTGTTTTGATGCTGCAGCTTGCTCTTTTAACCATTCCAAAGGATGTTGACCGTGAAGAAGACTTTGATGACGCTGGCCGTGCTGGCGGCAGGTGTGATGGCTACCCCCGCAATGGCCGCCGATTGCGCCATCACCA
>JAFAGF010000026.1 GCA_023422975.1 Pseudomonadota bacterium | reverse complement strand
GGCAGCACCTCGGCACTGCGCAATGCAGGCTGGTTTTGCAGGTGCTTGCGCAAGTGGTCGGCCGCTTCGCGGATTTCGCGCTCACCGGGCAAGAAGATCAGAATGTCGCCGCCCTTGGCGCCGCCGTTCCACAGCTCGTCCACGGCGTCGGCCATGGCGTCGTTGAGGTCAAAGTCTTTCTTTTCCTCAAACGGGCGGTAGCGCATCTCCACCGGATAGGTGCGGCCCGAGACCATGATGACGGGCGCGGGGCCGTTTTGGCCGGCAAAATGCTGGGAGAAACGATCCGCATCGATGGTGGCCGAGGTGACCACCACCTTCAAATCAGGCCGCTTGGGCAAGATTTGCTTGAGGTAGCCCAGCAAGAAGTCAATGTTCAGGCTGCGCTCGTGGGCCTCGTCAATGATCAGCGTGTCGTAGGCTTTGAGCAGCGGATCGGTCTGCGTCTCCGCCAACAAAATACCGTCCGTCATCAGTTTGACGGAAGCACCCTTTTGCAGAGTGTCTTGAAAGCGCACCTTGTAGCCCACCAACTCGCCCAGCGGGGTGTTCAGCTCTTCGGCAATACGTTTGGCCACCGAGCTGGCCGCAATGCGGCGCGGCTGCGTGTGGCCAATCAGGTGGCCGCGCACGTGGCCGTTGGCATCGGGCACTTGATTGACCTTGCCCCGCCCCAGTGCCAGCGCAATCTTGGGCAACTGCGTGGTTTTTCCCGAGCCGGTTTCACCACAGACAATGATGACTTGGTGCTTGTCCATCGCCTCCATGATTTCTTCACGGCGGCTGGATACGGGCAGGGACTCGGGGAACGTGATCTTCAAAGGCATAAGGGGCGCAATTATCCCCGCAGCGCCCCAACTGCGCTGCATGCAGGTTTAGTGCAAGGGCGAAAAAAATCCCCGCAGTCACCACTGCAGGGATTTCACAGGTCAGATTCAGACCCTCAATCTTTCTTGGTGTCTACGTAACCTACGCCCGCACCAAAATTCATACCTTGTTGTGTGAATGAGTAGCCCACATCGGCGCCCAGATACACATTGTTCTCGCCCAAATAAGCCACGCCCACATTGGGGCGGAAGCCCCTGTCACTGAAGGAGTAGTCCAGCCCCAGATAACCCGCTGCCTTTTTCTCCTTGTCTGTGGAGAACATTTTGATGCCCAGCGCTGGGCCGGCACTGGGTTTAGGCCCCCCAAAAGTCCACGTCAAGCCAGCGCCCCAGCCCACATCCGCCATCGCGGCAGTAGACAAAGTCAATGCCGTCAACGCAGTGCCCGTGATTGCCAGAAATTTTGCTTGCATTCCAAATGCCTCCTGAGTTCAGTTTGCCGATGCCCCAATGGTCAGCATCAATTCATTTTCAGGAGCAACAGTGCCATATCCTGTCAGACAGTGCCTTAGATACATACTGATAAATTTTTAGCTCGGCACGCTTGCTCAGCACCCTTCGGAAAAGAAAAAGCGCACAGGTGCTGCCACCTGCGCGCTTTCCAACCAATCCCTCAATCCAGGTGCGTCAAACGCCCTTACCCAGCATCTTGCCGTTGACTTCTACGCCATACAGCGAATTGGGCGAGTTGTGGAAAATTTCCCGCGTTTTAGCAATATCACCGTTAAAGCGTGGATCCTGGGGTCGCTCAAAGCTGTTGATGTAAGTAGCGGCTTCCCAAGCCTCTTGGTCCGTCAGATCATTGTGCAAGCCATAAGGCATGTTCGACTTGATGAAGCTGGCGGCCTTATCAATTTCATGCATGCCAGCCCCCCAGTTGTAGGACTCCTTACCCCACAGCGCCGGGAACACCGTCACGCCATCCTTCTTCTGCCCTTGGCCGTTATCACCGTGGCACAGGGCGCATTTGGCTTCATACACCTTCTGGCCAGCAGCAAACGTAGGCACGACCTCAGGCTTGGGCACCTTCTTAAAACCTGCGCCGGGCAGCTTCTCGCCCGTTGGCGCCTTTTGTGCCAGCCAGTACGAATAGGCTTCAATGGCCACCAAGATGTCGTGGCCATCATCCGGCGCCTTGCCGTTCATGGAATACATGAAACAGCCGCGCACACGTTCTGCAAAAGTATCGACGTGGTCGGTCTTTTTACGGTACGCAGGGTACATGGGGTACGCGCCCCACATGGGCGCGGCATTATTCAGGCGACCTGCATCCAGGTGGCAGTTGGCACAGCTCAGTGGGTTGCCCGAGAAGCCTTTGGCATTTTCCGGGGTGCGCAGGAAGATAGCCTCACCACGCTGGATCCACTCACCCATCTTGCTGTCCGGAATGTCTTGCGCGCCAGGCACGCTATAAGCCACCGACTGCATGCCACCACCTGCAGCCAAAGCTGCCGCCTGCGCCAACTTGGCCTGGTTGGCCGCTTCCTGGGCCGCAGCGTGCTGGGCGCGTGGCGTATCAGGGATGCTGTAGAAAATACCACCGAGGGCTGCCACCAAAGGGATGGCGCAGAACGCCACGGCAATTGCAGTTCCTACTTTGGCGCTGAAAGCGGGCGTAGTCTTACCCTTGTCGGAAATAATATGCATGTCCGGTCACTTCCTTAATTCGAGGCTGGCTTGGCACCTTGGTGCATTTGCTGGTAGTAATCCGCCACGTCCTGTACGTCCTGATCCGTCAACTTCTGGGCAATGCTGCCCATCAGCCCCAGCGGGCCGGCATCACGCTCTTGCTTGCGCCATGCTGCCATTTGCGTTTGCATGTATTTCGCATCCAGATGGCCAATCGCCGGAAAGTCCATACCAACGCCGGTGCCACCGGGCCCGTGGCATTTAGCGCATGCAGGAATCCCATCCGCCCAGCGTCCACGCTCCACCAACCAAGCGCCGTTGCTGTCTTTCGCCTTGGGCAAGGCACCTACTTTGCTTTCGATGGGCAGTTTCAAGCTGGCGTAGTAAGCCGCCACATCGGCCTTTTCCTGATCGCTCAGTGCTCGGGCAACCGGCGCCATCGTGATGGCTTTACGCTTGCCTGCAGCCAAGGTATGCAACTGGCGCTCCAGGTAACCCGCAGACTGCCCCGCCAAAGGCGGAAACCCAGGGCCACCCTCACCTTTGCTACCGTGACAAGAAACACAGGCAGGCGCACCTTGTGCACCACCATTTGCAGCGATGTTGGCACCCGCCTTGACATCAGCCGCCCAGGCTGGGAAATGGCTGGCAACAAGCAAAGCAAGGCATGCCAAGCCTTGGGAAGAGGCCTTGGATACAGGCATAGAAGTTGAAGGTAAAAAATAGAAGCTAGAGTGGTCTGCCGCTTCACAAAAAGGCAGCCCGTGCGAGCGTGTGGCCTTACAAACAGAAGGCATATGACACACATTGATTCCAAGAAGGTTAAGAAAACAAAATTAAGAGAAGATTAAGAATTGATGCAACACAAACAACCGCCAATGCCTATCAATGATTGGCATTTGATTGACCCATCACACACCATTAAGCACCCGCTTGCAACACTTGGCTCCCGCTGACCTCTGACATTGGGCAGCCACTCACCCACCCTATCCCCGTGATTTTTTACGCTGTTTTGATTGCACCCATAGCGGCTCTTTGGCTGTGGGCACCGCTCTTTCGCCACCATCGCCGCGCCTATGCAGGTTGCGCTTTGGCCACTGCCTTGCTGACCGCCGCCCCAGCGCTGTTGATTTACGCCATGCGCAACGAAAGCATGGACTTTGCGCTGGTCTCTCATTTGCAATTGATCAGTGGTGGTCTGCTGGCCGCCATTGGCATGGGCCTGATCTTTGCCTTGGTACGGGATAGCTGGTGGTTGCTGGCTCGCCTGCTGCAAAAAACGACAATTGCGCGCTGCATAGTGCGTCCACGCTGGACAGCTGGGTTCATGGCCATCGCCTTGCTGCTCAACGGCTATGGCCTGACCGAAGGCACACAACTGCCCGCAGTCCATGAGCGCGAAGTCACACTGAAACGTCTGCCTCAGGCACTGGATGGTCTGCGTATTGGCGTGCTGGCTGACATCCATGCCACACCTGTCAATAACGCTGCTTATGTCCAAGGCTTGGTCGACCGTTTGAATGCCGCCAAGCCTGACATGGTGGCCTTGCCAGGTGACTTGATCGACGGTGACGCACCGAGCCAATGGGGCAATATTGCGCCGCTGGCCCAACTACAAGCGCCCTTGGGCGTGTGGTCTGCCCCAGGCAACCACGAGTACTACAGCGGCTATGACGCATGGGCCAAGGTTTTCAACCGTTTACACCTGAACTATTTGGCCAACCAGGCCCATGTCTTGGAGGTGCGCGGTCACAAACTGGCCATTTCTGGCGTGGGCGATCCTGCATACGGTCGGCTGTCGGAACAGAATGCCGACCCCAACGTGCCTGAAGGTGTCCCACCCGACGTGCAGGCCGTAGCCACGCAAATTCACAACGCGGGCGGTGCAGACATCCATATCCTGCTAGGCCATCAGCCCAAAATGGCACGCAGCTACGCCCCACACGGCATAGATCTGCAAGTGGCTGGCCATACGCATGGCGGCCATATTGTGGGCATGGACCGCTGGTTGGTCGCACCTGCCAACGATGGTTTTGTACGCGGACTGTATGACGTTGGTAGCATGCGCTTGTTTGTCAGCGCTGGGGCTGGCCTGTGGCCCGGTTTTGCCGTGCGCTTGGGGGTTCCCTCTTCCATCGATGTGCTGGTCTTGCGCGCACCCCAACCTTAGTATCTCTGTTGGTGAACGCATGAAAAAAACCGGCTTAAAACGCCGGTTTTTCTATAAGAGAAACGGAATCCCCTGCTTAGCGCAAAGCTTGCCGCACGGCATCCAACTCTGGAATATCTCGCTGCGCGATGCGTAGCAACTGTGCAGCAAGTACCGCTGGCAAAGTGGGCTGCTGTGCCAGCCTTTCCCATGCCGCCTGCGCTTTGCTACTGAGGGCCGCGCTAGGTGCGGCCTTTCCCCATTCCACGGTGCGATACAGCGCGACTTCTGCCAAACGCTCCGTTCGGCGCAATGCAGGCGTGGCAAGAATCGTTGCTTTACGCCACTGCTGCAACTGAAGCATCGCGGTTTGCATGGCTCGCAGCGATAGCCCCATTCGTGGCAACTTGACGCGCCCTGGCAACCGTGTTTTATCTGCCCAGCGCACCAAGCGCAGCAGCCGGTGGTGCAATTGTGCCTGCCACAGGCTGGAGCCAGCACCCGCCCCTTCCGTCCACAACGAAGGCTTCCCTTCTTGCAGCAGGCGCTGCGCCATCGCGGGCACCTCTTGCACCATCATGCGTGCCAAGGTTTGCATGCGGCGTTGTGCATTCGTTGGATACACCCAGCGGTACACCACCCATGCCAAAGCAGGGCCAGAGACCACTGCCAGCGCCATGCTCAGGTGTTTGCCAAAACTCGCCGTATCGGGAAATACTGGTGCCAGCAAGATAAACATGGCCATGTTGATGTCCATCGCTCCTGCGGCTGTTCGTTTATGGGCAAACAGCAAGCCACCAATCAGTGCAAATGGCAAAACCATCCACACCATTTGCCATGCGGATTGTGCCAACGGCCAAATCAGCGCCTGGCAGAGCAGCGCAAGGGCTGCGCCAATCAACTGACCGCGCAGCACAAAAGCCATGGTGCGGCCTGGACTCTCAAAAGCAGAAAACACCAGCAGCATCACCGAAAGACCCAGCATGCCAAAAGCCACAATGCTGGCTTGCGTCCACGCCCACACCACGCCAAACACCAGCAAAGTGCCTCCAGCGCGCACGGCAGCTTCGCGAGCGCCGACCCAGTCTCGGTGCAGCGGCAAGGGTTCGGCACGGCGATCGCTCTTGTGGGTGTCTGTGCTGCCCAGCAAATCCAACGCTTCAGCATGCAAACCACGACGCATTTCCTGCAGCAACAGGTACAACGCATTTATACCGGGCTGTACCTGCTTTTCCTGTGCCTGAATGCCAGCAACCACGTCTTCACACGCAACAATGGCATGGCGCAATGCCTGTGACAAAGCCATGGTTTGCGCAGCTTGCTGCAGTGGTTCAGCTTGCAACGCAGCCACCAGTTCATCCAGCGCCTTGGCCAAACTCCATTGCAGCGCCACCGGCTGCTCTTCCGCCAGCGCAGCGAACGTCCACACACTCTCTTTGGCAATATCTGCACCGCCTTGCACGCTGCGGATTTGCCCCAGTTGGTACACCAGCTCTAGCGCATAGTGCTGCTGCCAGTGCATGGCCTTGGAAGTGTTGCGTGCGGTGCGAGAGCCTTCTGGATACAGCTCCAGCAGCTCCTCTACTGCTGCCAAACGACTCAGAAGCTGTGCGTAATCTCCACCTTCTGGCATAGGCTGCTGACGCAACCCCGCCGCAGCCGCTTGCAGTACACCCGCCAGTGCAGCACGGCTTTGGGCAATCAGCACCGCCGCTTTGCGGCGCGGCGCAAAACACCACGAGATGCACAAAGCTGCAGCCACCCCCGTGATCACCGTGAACATACGGTCCCAGGCAAACGGCCAAACACTGTCTGCAGGGCCATGGTGTAGCAGCACCACCATCGCCGCCGAATAGCCCGCCAGCATGCAGCCATAGACCATATAGCCACGCTGCAAATTGCCAAGAAAAGCACACAGCGCGCCCCACATGGCCAAACCAATCGCCAGCACCCACAGCGAGTCTTGCGCCACCAGTACTAGCGCAATGGCAAAAACCACTCCGACCACCGAGCCACCAAAACGATAAATACTGCGCGAGAGCAAATGCTCACGCATAGGCTGGCTGGATGCCCAGGCCGACATTGCAGCCCAGTGCGGGTGTTCCAATCCAACCGCATACGCAATCAACAGTGCCACAAATGCAGCGAAGGCCGTGCGCAAGGCAAACGCCACGACAGGCACATGAAAACCCAGCGCTGTCCCGGCGCGCATCCACCAGCTTTGCGTGGCTTCTTCTAGTGCGCTCATACGCCAGCCTTGTCTTGTGACTGAATGCACAGCAAGCGCTCATGCAATTGCTGCATGCCTTCACGCAAAGTGCTGACAGTGTGTGTATCCATTCCCTCCAGTACCTGTGCTTCTACCTGGAACAGCTTGCCGCGTACATCGGCCACCACCGCCAAGCCTTGCTTCGTCAAGCGCAATGACTTGCTGCGCCGATCACTGGCGTCGGTTTCCCGCACCACCAAACCACGTGATTCCAGCAAGTCCACGACACGCACCAAGGTAGAGCTATCCAAACCCACCCGCTGCGCCAATTGCTTGAGGCTGAGTGCCTGGTCAGCGGCATGCAGATGAAACAGAGGTACCCATGTGGTATCCGTCAACCCCAACTCGGCCAAGCGCCCATCCACCACACTGCGCCATGCACGACTCACCAGCATCAGCACATGCCCAAAAAACAAAGCATCCGGCGCGGCCTTCACACTGAGAAGCTGCAGCATGGCAACCTCTGGAGTTTTTTTATATGTCATAAATTAAGTGGCAAATCAAATAATTTGCATTGCAAATTATTTTAATGACAAACAAAATACCCTGCTGCCTGCTGTATCAAGCACTGCACTTGCCTTCTCAGGGTTCACCCCGACCATGCAGCCTATGACTTTCAAGGAGTGATGCCGCGTGGGAAACTGCCGCCATCCGCTATCAGCCTTGCTGTGTGTTGGCGCACCATCCATACACCCTCTCGGTCTAGGTGCTGCACAAACGGTACGACTGCCCTCATACTCCGCAACTACCTTTCATAGCTGCACCGCCACTTTGGCTGCACCGTAGCCATTCTTTTTATGCAACATCGTTTTCCATCTGCCGACCCCGCCTTGGACCAGTTTGCCGATTTGCCCCATGGCATACGCATGTGCTTTCGCAGCTATGGCGACGACCACCACCCAGCAGTGGTACTGATTGCGGGCTTGGGGCTGCAGCAGGTGTCTTGGCCCTTGGATTTCATCGAAGGCCTGACAGCCGCAGGCCTGCGCGTTATCACCCTGGACAACCGTGACATAGGTCGCAGCACTCACCTGAGCCATCAAGTTCCACCGCCCCGCTGGCGCTTGCTGTGTGGATTGCTCCCCACTGGGCACTATCTGCTGCGCGATATGGCCCAAGACGTAGCGCTGTTGCTGGAGCATTTGCATATCACGCAAGCGCACGTGGTGGGCATGTCTATGGGCGGCATGATTGCCCAGTCCCTCGCTGCGCTCTATCCCAGACAAGTGCGCTCGCTCACCTCGATTTTCTCGACGACCGGCAACAAGCGCGTAGGGCAACCCGCAGGCTCTACCGTGCTGCGCATGCTATGGAGCAAACCCGCGTGGACACTGCCCGCCGCGCAGAACAAGTACGTTCAATTTATGCGCCACATCGGCAACCCCAAGGTGCCCGGCATTGAAAATGCCTGGCGTAACTACATTGCCTTGGCGTGGCAGCGCACCACGCCCGAGCAGGCCATTCCCGGTTATGAGCGCCAGGTGACCGCCATCGTGGCCTCCGGTGATCGCTCGGCCCAACTCTACAAAATTGACACCCCCACGCTGGTCATTCACGGCGACAAAGACCGCATCGTGCACCCCAGCGGCGGCGCCGCAACGGCGCGCTCGATCGGCGGCTCGCAATTTCATACGCTACAAGGTATGCGCCACCAAATTGACGAGGTGGTCACCCCGTATTTGCTGCAAGTGATCGTGCCGCATCTACAAGCGGCGCAAGCCACTGCCTGCGCTGAGAAAACCACACCACAAGCCGCAGCCGCCTAAGAAGAACACCCAGCGTGTGCCGCACACCTGGCCAATCAAAAAGGCGCTGTGATTTACAGCGCCTTTTTTGCGATGCAGCACGTGTGATTGCTAACGCATGGCCCGGCGCAGCCACGCACTGGCTTGATCCACCGCCATCGACAGCAGCAGCATGGCCATGATGACCGTGCTGGCCTCGGCATAGTGAAACAGCGAAAGCTTGAAATACAGCAACTGCCCCAAGCCCCCGGCCCCCACAAAGCCCAAAATCGCAGCCATGCGGATATTCATCTCCCAGCGGTACAGCGTATAGGCCAGCAACTGCGGCGCAGCACCGGGCAAGGTGCCGTACAAAAAGGCCATGGCGCGCGAGCCGCCCGTTCTGCGCAAGGCCTGCGCAGGAGCCTCGGGAGCGTTCTCCAAAGCTTCCGCATACAAACGCCCCAGCACACCCGCGGTATGCAAGGCCAAAGCCAAAGCCCCTGCAAACGGCCCCAGCCCCACCGCCAAAGCGGTAATGGTGGCCCACACCA
>JAFAGF010000268.1 GCA_023422975.1 Pseudomonadota bacterium | reverse complement strand
GCCCAATGGTCATAGTCCTGCGGCTGCCCACGCAGATAAATCATGGCATTGATAGAGCTGCTACCGCCCAGCACCTTGCCGCGCGGCTGGTAACCACACCGCCCGTTCAAGCCTGCCTGCGGCACGGTTTGCATCGCCCAATTGAGCCGCGGCGCTTTCGCCATCCCCGCGATACCTGCGGGGCACTGCACCAGTGGCGTGTCATCCGCACCACCTGCTTCCAACACACAGACCTGGTGCTGACCGCCTTCGCTCAGCCGCCCTGCCAACACGCTCCCCGCCGACCCCGCCCCAATGACAACATAGTCAAATACTTCGTCCATGCAGATCACTCCCGCACTGTGAAGGCACCTACGTTACGCGCTCAGCACCAGAATTTGGATACCATCTTCCCCGCATACGAACCATTAACTAGGGAGATACAACCGTGAGCATTCAAACCGTAGGCATCGTTGGCGCAGGCACCATGGGCAACGGCATTGCACAAGCATGTGCCGTGTCAGGCGTTGCGGTGGTGATGGTGGATATTTCGGAAGCTGCTGTGCAAAAGGGCTTGGCCACTATCTCTGGCAGCCTTGACCGTCTGATCAAAAAAGAAAAGATCACCGCTGCCGACAAAGAAAAAGCACTGGCGCTGATCAAAACCTCCACCAACTATGACGACCTCAAGCCAGCCCAACTGGTGATTGAAGCCGCCACCGAGAACTACGACCTCAAGGTCAAAATCCTGCAGCAGCTCGATGCCGTATTGCCCGCCGAGACGCTGATTGCCACCAACACCTCGTCCATCTCCATCACCAAGTTGGGCGCCGTCACCCAGCGCGCGGACAAATTCATCGGCATGCACTTTTTCAACCCCGTGCCCATGATGGCGCTGGTGGAGATCATTCGCGGCCTGCAAACCAGCGATGCTACGCACGACACCGTCAAGGCACTGTCGGAAAAACTGGGGAAGAGCCCCATTACCGTCAAGAACGCCCCCGGTTTTGTGGTGAACCGCATCCTGGTGCCCATGATCAACGAAGCTTTCTATGTGCTGAGCGAAGGCACCGCCACCGCCGAAGACATTGACGCCGGCATGAAGCTGGGCTGCAACCAACCCATCGGCCCACTGGCGCTGGCCGACATGATTGGCTTGGACGTGTGCCTAGCCGTGATGGAGGTGTACCTGGAAGAGTTTGGTGACAGCAAGTACCGCCCTTGCTATTTGCTGCGCGAAATGGTGGCTGCAGGCCGCCTCGGCCGCAAAACCGGTCAAGGCGTTTACACCTACTAAACACCTAAATCCGCACCAACGCCCAGCCGCAGCCCGCCGCTGGGCGTTTTAGTTTGGCGTGATGGCCTACGCCCTTGTAGGTCTGCCCCAAGTACATTGCTTTCGGTGCGCCTGCCAGAGGCGCTGGAATCCACGTTTTCTCAATGTAGTCTTGGAGATTCGCCATGCCGCAGCAATTGGACAAAGTGCTTTACACCGCCCACGCGCACACCACCGGCGGGCGCGAAGGCGCTTCACGCACCCACGATGGCAAACTGGACATTCAGCTGACGCCGCCGGGCGGCAGCGGCTCTGGCACCAACCCCGAGCAACTGTTTGCCGCCGGTTACTCGGCCTGTTTTATTAGTGCCCTCAAAGCAGTGGCAGCGCGCCAAAAAATCAGCTTGCCTCGCGATTTATCGGTGGATGCCGAGGTGGATTTGGGGCCTGTTGGCCAAGCCTTTGGGATTGCTGTGCGCATGCGGATTCACCTGCCGGGCATGGACAAGCCCCAAGCACAGTCGCTGGTGGATGCCGCGCACCAAGTCTGCCCTTATTCCAACGCCACCCGCGGCAACATTCCGGTCACGCTCACACTGGATTGAGCACTGCAGGGTCCAGGCATGCATCCGGCTGCGCATGGTAGGTCTGGGTACGCACATCAAAATAGCCCTCAAAATGCAGCGACCCTGCAATATCGTGGGTACGGTAACGCGCCAGCCACAACTGCGTGACCGGTGCCTGCCAGCACCACGCTGCAGGCACACTGCGCTGCAGCTGCTCAAGCGCTACGTGCATGGGCACGCGGCGGGCGTAATGCCCCAGGGTGACGTGCGGCACATAGTGCCAGCCGGGATAGGGCGCATGCGCAAGCAATGCATCGTGCGCAGCCTGCAACTGCGCATTCGGCACAACCGCCAGATAGGGCACGGTCGAAAAACTCCCCACCCCTTGCAGCTGCAGCGTGAACGGCTGTAGCTGTACGGACTGCAGTGCGGCAATATCGGCACGCAGTTGCGCCGGGCCGAACTCTGCGGCCGCATGCCAGCCCTCTGCCGCAGCCAGCAAACCACGGTAGGCCAGCGTGACATGTGGCTGGCGCGCATAACGTGGCAACAACCACGGCTGCAGGCGGGCGCGGGCTTGTGCCATCTGCGCGGCCACCTCGGCGTGCTCCACCCGAATCAGCCACACCGCACACCACGGGCAACCACGGTGCCACTCTGCAAAATCACGGTCTTCACAGGCTTCGGTGTAATCGGGTGCAGGTATCGGCATAAGCGCTGCAGTGTGCCAGCAAGAGAGCAACCTTCGAGCGAATAAAAACAATAGCTGCTTGCGCTTGATACAAAATAATTTCAATGCAAAACATCATTGAAATGCTTAAAAATCAAACGCTAGACGCTCACTTTTCCAACACCAATCTCGGGTAAGCCCCAGTGTGCGATGCAAGCCTGCCGCCAGCTTTTCGCGCAACCATGGGCAGCATGAAACTGGCTTTGTTTTCTGACATCCACGCCAACTTGCAAGCATTGCAGGCTTGCATGACCCATGCGCGCGCGCAAGGCGCCACACAGATGGCTTTTCTGGGCGACATGCTCGGCTATGGCGGCAGCCCCGCCGCAGTGCTCGACACCATCATGCACGCCGTGCAAGACGGCGCCTGGATCGTGCGCGGCAACCACGACGACCTGGCACTGCACCCGCCCAGCGACATCCAGCACATGGGCGAGCAAGGCGCGCAGTGGACGCATGCGCAGCTCGCCCCCGTGCATCTGCAGTTTCTGGAAAATCTGCCCTTGCTCAGCCAGCATGGTCGTGTGTTGCTGGTGCATGCCAGCGCCCACCAGCCAGAGCGCTGGCCCTACATTGAAAACAGCGTAATGGCCGAGCGCAGCATGACTGCGGCCAGCGACATCGACCCGGACATCCGCTATGTCTTCAGCGGCCATGTGCACCACCAGTCGCTGTACTACCTCACCCCCACCGCCAAGCTGATGCGCTTTGTGCCCCAACCCGGGGT
>JAFAGF010000263.1 GCA_023422975.1 Pseudomonadota bacterium | reverse complement strand
CTGAGGTGCAACACGAGTGGTTTGTGATTGACGCCACCGATAAGGTGCTCGGACGTGTCGCCAGCGAAGTGGCACTCCGTCTGCGCGGCAAGCACAAGGCCATTTACACACCTCACGTTGACACCGGCGACTACATCGTCATCATCAACGCTTCCAAGATCAAGGTCACTGGCACCAAGAACTTGGACAAGGTGTACTACCGTCACTCCGGTTTCCCCGGTGGCATCACTGCTACCAACTTCCGCGACCTCCAGGCTAAGTTCCCTGGCCGTGCGCTCGAGAAGGCCGTTAAGGGCATGCTGCCCAAGGGTCCTCTGGGCTACGCCATGATCAAGAAGCTGAAGGTGTACGGCGGTGCTGAGCACCCCCATACCGCACAGCAGCCTAAGGCTCTGGAAATCTAAGGAGACTTGAATGATTGGTGATTGGAACAACGGTACAGGCCGTCGCAAGTCCAGCGTGGCTCGCGTATTCCTGAAAAAGGGCTCCGGCAAGATCACTGTGAATGGCAAAGACATTCAGCAGTACTTCGGCCGCGAAACCTCCATCATGATCGCAAAGCAGCCCCTGGTGCTGACTGGCAATGTCGAAGCTTTCGACGTGCTGGTGAACGTGCACGGCGGCGGTGAATCCGGTCAAGCTGGTGCAGTGCGCCACGGCGTGACTCGCGCTCTGATCGACTATGACGCAGCGTTGAAGCCTGCACTGAGCCAAGCTGGCTTCGTGACTCGCGACGCACGTGAAGTCGAGCGTAAGAAGGTCGGTCTGCGTGGTGCCCGTCGCGCCAAGCAGTTCTCGAAGCGTTAATTCGTTTCAGACCTTTGGCAGGCTGCGCTTCGGTGCAGCTTGCCCACAAAAAAGCCGCCGCTGCCTTCGGGTGTGGCGGTTTTTTTGTGGGTTTTGCACGCACTGGTGCGTGCCGAAATGCAGGGGCAATGCCCCCACTGCGACTGGCGTCAAAGCTAGGTGCTTGCCTAATTCCTGAGCAAACCGCAGTACCATTGCAGCCGATTTTGAGAAGAACACTCGGAGTATCCCCATGAGCGCCGTTGCAGAACAAACTACCACTGAAATGCCTGATCCCATCGTCTTCACCGACAGCGCTGCTGCCAAGGTGGCCGATCTGATTGCGGAAGAGGGCAACCCAGACCTGAAGCTGCGCGTGTTTGTGCAAGGCGGCGGCTGCTCGGGTTTTCAGTACGGTTTCACCTTTGATGAAATCACCAACGACGATGACACCACCATGACCAAGAACGGTGTGTCGCTGCTGATTGATGCCATGAGCTACCAGTACCTGATTGGTGCAGAGATCGACTACAAGGAAGACCTGCAAGGTGCGCAGTTTGTGATCAAGAACCCCAATGCTTCGACCACCTGCGGTTGCGGCTCGAGCTTCTCGGTCTAAGAGCGCCGGTTGCGCATTCCTCCCCTTCAACAAAAAGGCCGCTGCTTGTCAGCGGCTTTTTTGTGTCCAAATGGCCTGCGACGTAGAGCAGGCAAGCGCTGATAGCTATGAAAAGCAGTGTAGATAGACCTTCGTCTGCCAACTATAAAGAGCCCTTGCTGTGGCTGGTGGCCATCGGTTTTTTCATGCAGTCGCTGGACGCCACCATTTTGAACACGGCGCTGCCCAGCATGGCCGCATCGCTGGGGCAAAGCCCGTTGCATATGCAGTCGGTGGTGGTGGCCTATGCCTTGACGACCGCCATGTTGATTCCGGCCACGGGCTGGGTGGCAGACCGTTTTGGCACACGCCGTATTTACACCGCAGCGATGGCGCTGTTTGTGCTGGGCTCCGTCTTGTGCGCGCTGGCACCCACGCTGCAATTTCTGGTGATGGCGCGTGTGGTGCAAGGTGTGGGGGGCGCCATGATGCTGCCCGTGGGGCGGCTGGCCGTGCTGCGGGCCTATCCGCGCGATGCGTTCATTCGGGCCATGAGTTTTATTGCCATTCCGGGGCAGGTAGGCCCCTTGATGGGACCGGCACTCGGTGGCTGGCTGGTGGAGTTTGCGTCCTGGCACTGGATTTTCTGGATCAATGTGCCGATTGGCATCGCAGGTGTTTGGGCGGCGTGGCGCTGGATGCCGTTGCACGACCAGCAGCCCAAGCGTGCGTTTGACGGGGTGGGCTTTGCCTTGCTGGCAGCGGGCATGGTGGGGGTGTCGCTGGCGCTGGATGGTTTGTCGGGTGTCGGTCTGGGCCATGCCGTGGTGGCGGTACTGCTGGTGTTTGGCATGGCCAGCTTGGCGGCGTACTGGATGCATGCGCTGCACAGTCGCAACCCCTTGTTTGCGCCTGCATTGTTTGGCGTGCGCTCGCTGCGCGTGGGGCTGCTGGGCAATCTGTTTGCCCGCCTGGGCAGTGGTGCGGCGCCTTTTCTGGTGCCGCTGATGCTGCAGGTGGGCTTGGGGCTGTCGCCCTTTCATGCGGGCACGATGATGCTGGCCACGGTGCTGGGGAGCATGCTGGTCAAGCGCATGGCGGTGCGCACGGTGCTGCGCTTTGGCTACAAGCGCGTGCTGCAGGTGAATTCGGCCTTGCTGGGGCTGATGATTGCAGGCTTGGG
>JAFAGF010000088.1 GCA_023422975.1 Pseudomonadota bacterium | reverse complement strand
ACCGTGAAGATGACAGCGACTACTTCACCCAGCCTGGTGACCTGTTCCGCCTGATGACGCCTGAAAAGCAGCAACTGCTGTTCGCCAACACAGCGCGCAACATCAACGGTATTTCACAGCACATCATCGACAAACACATCGAGCACTGCACCAAGGCCGACCCCGCCTATGGCGCAGGCGTGAAGGCAGCATTGGAAGCCGTCAAGGCAGGCAAGCTGTAAGAAGCGACTGCTGCACCGGGCCGTGTTTGGACATGCGGCCCACCGCAGATTCAGCCCTCTTTGCACCATGCAAGGAGGGCTTTTTTACGGCCGTACTACCGCAGTCTGTAACCCCATCAAAAAAGCGCCCCTAGAAGGCGCTTTTTGGGTTCATCTTCAAGGAGCGCTAATACGCGATGCCAGCCTTGCAACGCCCATCTAGTTGGGCAATTGATCCGCCTGCAGCACCGCCGCTTGCAGGTGCAAGATGGTGAAATACAGCGCCACATCGCCTTGCTGATCCACATACGTGCCCACGGCACGCTGCAAGCGCGCAGCAATGCTCAGGCACTCCATGGCCACCGGCTTGCCGCCTTGCAAACGCGGCGTCGTCAGCAGCGCCAACTGATGCTCACGACCAAAGTCGTGCACCACCTCCAGCGCCTGACCGTGCTGCGCCGGAATGGCTTCATTGGCCCAGCTCCAGACAAAGCAGTCGTCTTTGTCGCTACTGGTGCCCACCAGACACACGTTGGCAATCACCTCGTGCAACGGCGCCTCAAAAGCCAACAGCGCACGCTCCAGATCCCAACGGCATTGCAAAGGCGCATGCAGCCCCATTTGCTGCGGCCATTCGGCATTGCGCGCCACCATGGTCTCGACGGCTTCGCGGCTCCATGCCGCCCAGTCTGTGCTGTGATTTGCTTGGCTCATTCCCAATCCGTTGTGCTGTAGGAGCTGCCGATTGTCAGCCACATGACGACCTTGACGCTGGCATATGGCTATGCTGACCCCAAGCCCCCTTCACGGAGACACCGCCATGACCAGCGCTCGCTACCCTTTCCCAGACCTGAACACCCTGCCCGACGACATCCGCAGCCGCATTCTGGAAATGCAGGAGAAAGCCGGATTCATTCCGAACGTGTTTTTGGCCTTTGCCCGCCGCCCAGCCGAGTGGCGTGCCTTTTTTGCCTACCACGATGCGTTGATGCTCAAAGAAGCAGGCAGCCTAACCAAAGGCGAGCGCGAAATGATCGTCACCACCACCAGCGCCGCCAACCAGTGCCTGTACTGCGTGGTGGCCCACGGTGCCATCTTGCGCATTTATGAGAAAAATCCGCTGGTGGCCGATCAAGTGGCCGTGAACTACCGCAAGGCCGATATCACCCCGCGCCAGCGCGCCATGCTGGACTTTGCCATGAAGGTCTGCGAACGCAGCCATGAGGTCGAAGACGCTGACTTCACCACCTTGCACGCCCACGGTTTTGACGATGAAGATATTTGGGACATTGCCGCCATCACGGCATTTTTTGGCCTATCCAACCGCATGGCCAGCTTCAGTGGCATGGCACCCAACCCGGAGTTTCTCCTGATGGGACGCATCCCCAAGACCAAACCTTAAGACGGAAGGTGGAAGACGTCCAGCCAAGAACTTTCCACCACATCGCCCCCAGCTAACTGACAAGCCCGGCAGTAATCAAGTCAGCATCCATCCAAAAAAACCAAAAAAACATAGCTACTAGCGCTTGTTATTGTTGGTTTTCAAATAGTTTTCTATCTGAAACTCAGGATACCAGCGCACGAAGCGCTTCTGGAAGTGAAGCAGCCTTCTCGCGCTGCGTATCGATCCACAGCACCGTCGCACCACCCGCAGCGCAGATCACACCCGGCTCCTCTACGCGCTCCAGCGTGGTCCAGGCATCAAAGGTCACACGCGCCGGGTTGCTCACGTACAGCTTCATCAGCACGTTGTCGGGATATTTCAGCTGGCGTCTGAAATTGCAAAACGCATTCGCAATCACCGGTGCCTGGCCGTTGGGCAGATGCAAAAAGCCAATCTCGCTGAACCACTCAATCCGGCCGTGCTCCATGTACTTGAAGTACACCGTGTTGTTGACATGGCCCATGGCGTCCATGTCCCCCCACTTCACCCCAAACGTGGTTTGGTAGACCAGTTTTTTCTCCTCTGGGATCTCCAGTTTCATGCCCTTGGCTCCTGCTTTTTCACTAATAGGCACATCTTGTCCAAATCACACCTTGCGGCAGTCGTGTGAAGGACAGATGACGCCCAATCAGCGTCACCGATGTGACTCAAACCACCATTCAAGCGCCCAATCGTGCCATCTACACCTCAAGTTTTTAGGTAGATGCAGTGAGCACGCATAGAATCAGCCGCAATTTGTGGCCGTTAGCACGAGCGTGCCATTCAGGTTTTTATATTTCCAAGAGAGACACCCCGATGACAAACCAAGAGATCCTGGCGCAATACGGCCCCCGAGAGGCCATGGAATACGACGTGGTGATCGTTGGCGGCGGCCCCGGTGGCTTGGCCACAGCCATCCGCCTCAAGCAACTGTCGGCCGAAAAAGGCCAGGACGTCTCGGTGGTGGTGCTGGAAAAAGGCTCCGAACCCGGCGCGCATACCCTGTCGGGCGCCATCATGGATCCCATCGCTCTGACTGAGTTGATCCCTGACTGGAAGGAAAAGGGCGCGCCCCTGAACCAGCCAGTGACCGAAGACTCCATGGTCTTCTTCAGCGAAAAGGGCTCGCTGCGTACCCCCAACTTCTTGCTGCCCAAGTGCTTTCACAACGAAGGCAACTACGTGGTTCGCCTGGGCTTTGTCACCAAATGGCTGGCAGACCAGGCCGAGGCGCTGGGCGTAGAAATTTTCCCCGGCTTTGCCGCCGCCGAAGTGCTCTACAACGAAGACGGCTCCGTCAAAGGCATTGCCACCGGCAACATGGGCGTGGGCAAGGACGGCGAGCCTACCGGCGAGTTCCAGCTGGGCATGGAGCTGCACGGCAAATACACCATCTTTGCCGAAGGTGCACGCGGCCACCTGGGCAAACAAATCATTGCCAAGTTCAACCTGGACGAAGGCAAAGACCCCCAAGCCTATGGCCTGGGCATCAAAGAGCTGTGGGAGATCGACCCCGCCCGCCACAAACCCGGCATGGTGCTGCACACCGGCGGCTGGCCCATGGACAGCAAGACCTACGGCGGCGGCTTCCTCTACCACCTGGAAGACAACCTGGTCACGCTGGGTTTTGTCACGGGCTTGGACTACGCCAACCCCTACCTGTCGCCGTTTGAAGAAATGCAGCGCTGGAAGACCCACCCCAACATTCGCTACTACCTCGCAGGTGACGAATCCAAGGGGATCAAACCCGCCAAACGTATCTCCTACGGCGCACGCGCCATCACGGCAGGAGGCATTTTGAGCCTGCCCAAGTTCGTGTTCCCCGGCGGCGCACTGGTGGGCTGCGATGCAGGCTTCCTGAATGCCTCCCGTATCAAGGGCAGCCACGCTGCCATCAAGACCGGCATGCTGGCCGCTGAAGCTGCTTACGACGCCCTCGTGGCAGGCCGCCAAAGCGATGTTCTCAGCGCCTATGAAACCGCGTTTGAAAACAGCTGGCTGTATGACGAGTTGTGGAAGGCCCGCAACTTCAAGACCTGGTTCAAGAAGGGCTTGAGCACCGCCACGGTCATGAACGGTCTGGAGCAGTTTGTACTCAAGGGCTGCATCCCATGGACACTGCACCGCGACAAACCTGACCACGCCTACCTCAAGCCTGCTGCTGAGTGCCAGCCTATCGAATACCCCAAACCCGATGGCAAGCTGACGTTTGACCGCCTCTCCAGCGTGTTCATCAGCGGCACCAACCACGGTGAAGACCAGCCCGCCCACCTGACACTCAAGGATGCATCCGTGCCCGTGAACGTCAATCTGGCCAAATACGCAGGTCCTGAAAGCCGCTACTGCCCAGCTGGCGTGTACGAGTTTGTGGATAACACCGAACAAGGTGGCAAGCGTCTGCAAATCAACGCGCAAAACTGCGTGCACTGCAAGACCTGCGACATCAAGGACCCCACACAGAACATTGTCTGGGTCACCCCCGAAGGCGGTGGCGGCCCCACCTACTCTGGCATGTAAGCCCTGGCTGCATGCATCTTGCAAAAAAGGCTCGCAATGCGAGCCTTTTTTTATTCCAACCTGCACAAAAAACAAGCAAAGCGCACCAAAAAGAACATCAGCGCAATAAATCTGCATGCTGTAGGGAATCTGACACATATCCCTGTGCGGGGTAAAAGCAGCACGCAGTCGCTGCTATAGACTTAATCCACGCAAAGAACGGGCGCAGACATCGCATATCTGGCCCGTTCTTTGCATAGGTCACAGCCATATCGGCTTCATAACAACGGTGGAGAAAAAGCAATGAATTTCAAGTCTTGGGCACCTTTGGGTGCTGTCGCTCTGGCTATCGCTTCCATGACCAGCGCACACGCAGCAGAGAAGTCTGTGGCCGTGACAGCCATCGTCGAGCACCCCGCCCTAGACGCCGTGCGTGACGGTGTCCAAGCAGCCCTGAAGGCTGAAGGTTTTGAATCCGGCAAGAACTTGAAGTGGCAATACCAAAGCGCCCAAGGCAACACCGGCACCGCCGCCCAGATTGCCCGCAAATTTGTGGGTGACAAGCCCGACGCCATCGTGGCCATTGCCACCCCTTCGGCACAAGCTGTGGTCGCATCCACCAAGACCGTGCCCGTGGTGTTCTCTGCCGTGACCGACCCTGTAGTGGCCAAGCTGGTGCCGAACTGGGAAGCCTCCAAGACCAACGTCACCGGCGTGTCTGACCTGCTGGCGCTGGACAAGCAAATGGATCTGGTCAAGCAAGTCGTACCTAACGCCAAGCGCGTGGGCA
>JAFAGF010000063.1 GCA_023422975.1 Pseudomonadota bacterium | reverse complement strand
TTGAATTTTCCAAATTTGGGAGCAATCAATGCAATGGTGGTCGGAATGGTGATGTACCAAGCCAGCACAGTTTCATAAACTTCTGCCCAGAGCGTATGGCGATATTTTCCCTGTATTTGCGAATTGGCGATATTGGCTTGGATAATATAAGGAATAACATAAAAAAGCAGCACACTGGATGCGGTGGATATCACACTCAGATCAAACAGCAAAAAAGCCAAAGGTGCTGTCAAGAAAACCAGCCGAGGAATGCCAAACAAAAAGTGAAACATGGCATTGCCGTAGCAAATTCTCTGAAATACCGTTAGTCCTCGCCCTAAAAATGGATTGTCCAAACGAAAGATCTGCGTCATGCCACGGGCCCAGCGAATGCGCTGCCCAATATGTGCAGACAGGCTTTCTGTGGCCAGACCGGCTGCCAAGGTTTTATTGATGTAAGCCGTGCGCCAACCGCGCCGGTGTAATTTGAGGGCCGTGTGGGCGTCTTCGGTGACGGTTTCAACAGCAATTCCGCCAATTTCATCCAGCGCAGTGCGGCGAATGACCGCGCAAGAGCCACAAAAGAAGGTGGCATTCCAAAAGTCATTACCGTCTTGCACCAGTCCATAAAACAGCGCGCCCTCATTGGGCACCTTTTTAAAGGTGTGCAAATTGCGCTCAAAAGGATCGGGGGAGAAAAAATGGTGGGGCGTTTGCACCAAGGCACATTGCGCATCGCGGTGCAGCCAGCCACATGTTTCCGTGAGGAAGTCGCGCACCGGAATGTGATCGCAGTCAAAAATGGCAATCAAATCACCATCTGTGACGGTCATGGCATGGTTCAGATTGCCCGCTTTGGCGTGCTGATTGCTGGTGCGCGTGATGTAGCCCACCCCCAGAGACTGCGCCATTTCGCGAAAACTTTCGCGTTTGCCATCATCCAGCAGGTACACGCGGAGCTTGTCTTGGGGCCAGTCCAGCCCCATGGCGGCCAGCACCGTGGGCTGCACCACACTCAACGGTTCGTTATAGGTAGGGATGTACACATCCACCGTGGGCCACAGCGAGCGGTCTTGCGGCAAAGGCTGAACAGGACGCTTGAGTGGCCATGCGGCCTGAATAAATCCCAGCACCACCACCAGCCATGTATAGGCTTCGGCAGCCAGCAAGCCATAGCCGAGAAAAGCCTCCAGGGTACTGTCGAAATGCAGGGTATTATTGACGCGCCACCATGCATACCGGCCCATGGTGATGAGGCTCAGCGTGGCCAGTGCCAGCGAGGCAAAGCGACCCTGTATATGCAGCAAGACCATGGAAATGGCCCAGACAATCAGCATGAAGATGGCCTGATTGAGTGCGGTGAGGGGGGTGGTGGTGACCTCCCACAGCAGCAGCAGCCCCACGGAAAAAATGATCCAAGGCACGCTGGGGTGCAGCGTCAACGGCTTGCGCGCCACTGTATCTACGTGCAGCCCTCGGCGGGAGTGGTCAATTTTTCGCCCCAAGATACCAAGCCAGTGCATGGCCTGGTTGACTGGCCATGCCAGCAGCCACCACAGCCACTGGAAAAGGGCGGCAAACACATGCACCAGGCTGCGCCCTAGCCAGCGCAACGCGCGCCCAAGATACCGCGCCCGTGGCATACCGCCGGGCATGATCCACACGCGCCAGAACCACATATACCAAGGTGCACCGGGTGGCACCTGCAAGCTTTTTGCCAGCCATAAACCGGGGTTGGGCACGTCTTCCAAGCGGTGTATCTGCCACGTTTGCTTGGGGGGTGGCATCCAAAACACGCGCAGCAGCCAGCTGCCCAAGCGATCTGGATGGACAACACGCAACTGGTTGGCCAGCCATGTGGTCCACAAATGGAGCAGGTGCATCACCGCTGGCGCTCCTGCGGCAGCGCTAACAGCTGCATAAGGCGGTGGCTGATGCCTTGCAAATCATGGGCAGATTGCGATTGTGGATAGCGCAGGAACACGGGAATGCCTTGCGCCATGCTGTCGGCCAGCTGCTCGTCTTCGTGGATAGATTCTTCAAAAAAGAGAGCTGGCCACGCTTGATTCATCTGCGCTAGCACTTGTTTTTGACTATGGCGGCGCACGTCATACCGCCCGATAAGAATGCGTTGTACGCACTGCGCAGGCATAAGGGGCGCCACATCATCGAGTAATTGTTGCAACTGCTGCTGTGCGTACGCTTGCGCACGGGTGCACACAATCAATGCGTGGGCTTGCCCCAAAAGTGCAGGCGCATAAGCCATCAGGTGCGGCCCCACATCCACCACACATACTTGCGTAGAACTGCGCAGCCATTGCCCCAGCATGCGCAGTGCATGCGCATCCGGCAAAGTGGGCAGGGTGCCGAAAGGCAGCAGTTGCAAATGATCGGGCGCTTGCAGTACGGCAGAAGCCCAATGGCTTTTGACCATGGCATGCGTAGCCCAGCCATGCATGGGAATCTCTGCCAATCCCAGCGACAGTGACAAACCATGGTTGGGTGAGGCATCGATGGCCAAACAACTGTGGCCAGCCTTTTGCATCAGGTGCGCACAGTGTCCTGCCGCGGTACTGCAGCCCGCACCGCCTGTCGCAGAAGCAAAAATAATCAGGGGCATGGCAATGTTGCGTTATTTAGATGGGTGAAATGGCTTTAAGTATTTTTTTCTGCGGCTGACCATTCTTTTGAGGTAATGAAATTTTTGATGGCGGATCAAAAAAACCCCTATCAACATTCCTAAAAAAATAAAAGCAAAAAATGCAATGTATGCCATTTTTAAACCTCTGAGTTATAAGGCGACCAAACTGTTCTTTCGTACTGCGTGGTGTGGTTATCTATGAAATCCTTCACCAAAGGCAGATTCGGCGAAATAGCTTTTGGTTGAATGTTTGTTGCAGCGGTATTGGAGTAAAGTTGGTTATTTAGTGCTTTACTTTCTTTTTGGGTATCTATTTTTCTCAACGCTGATGTGTAATCAGGTAAAGCCATTTTTTGCAGAGAAATATGCATTTTTTTGACTTCATGCTGCATGTCTGCGATGGTATGCACGCTTTCCTGGCTTTGAAAAAGCATTCCCAGCGGTTGCTGAAATACACGTGCTAAAACTTTATCCATATCTGCTTCACGGCAGGCATATAGAAAAATCACAATGCCTTTGGCATCGTTGGTTACCAGTTCTCCGGATCGGTTGAGCTTGAGCTGCTGCAATGCCATCACATGCGAAACCGTCGGTAAAAGATGCATGCGCACCAGGCTGTGATCCAGCTTGGCACGCAGTGGATCAGCGAGAAAACTGCCCAATGTCTGACAGAATTTTTCGGGATGGAGATAGCCAAAATTTTCTATGGGTGTTAACCCGGCCAGCACCTCATCAACGTTGTCGGTCACTTGGCCTTGAAACCAAGTGTGCTGCAGCTCCTGCAAACGGCGCACCGTGCGTGAAAACTGGCTGTCTTTGTAAATCACCGTGGTCATTCCGGCCTGCGCCAAAGCCTCTTCAGCGTGTATGCGCAGGTAATCGGTGGTCTCCTTGACCACAATTTTGAAACTGGCCGGGTGGCTGTTGCGCAGCCGGTGTACCAGGTGGGCCAGCGCCTGAATGTGCTGAGGATGGCCAGCATCAATCAATACGGTCGCTGCTACCGCTTTCTGACATGCCTGCTCCAGCGCCTCCCAGTTGGGAAGCACGATCCAATCCGGGGGGAGTAGGCGCAGGTCTTGCACGCAAGCCTGGGTGGTGTAGACCGTTGCGAGGTCTTGCGCCACGATGGTTTGTTGGCTGTCATGGATGTACATCACACTGCCATCGGCTTTCAAGCGCTGGGGCACTTGCTCCATCGCAGCGGGTGTTTCTAGGCCGTAGCGTGTTTGAAAGATCGCGCCTTGCTCCGTATTCCAGCGGTTTACCAGCAACCCCATTCCATTCAAATCCGTTTGCAAGGTAGCGGCATAGGGAAATGCATGCGACAAAAAGCTGCGGCGTTCTACTCCAGGCTGGAACGCTTCTCGAAAGAGCAAAAAACACACGCTGGGTTGACGCCGTTTCTTGGCCCACAGCCGCAGCATGCGATCTAAATGCGATAGATGCCGTAGAGCGGTGTAGTGGAAGATGGGGAACAAATCCAAGCACAGCAAACCGTGCTCTGCCTTCAACCCCACGGCCCGCAAATCCAGTAAAAAATCCAAAAAACCATTGTTTTGGGCAATTTTTTGCTGATCTGCTTCGCTGAGTAACCAGATTTTTAACCGTCCCTGTTCTAAGGCCGCGGCAAAGTCTGCATGGTTTGCCAAAGTCTGCGCCCGCTGGGCATCAGGCGCCACGACCAAAACAGGCGCACATGCCAGCATTTCACGCAAGATGCTGTGTTGCCACACGTGCATGGCAGGCATTTCTCGCCCCCACAATGCGGTGTTGCAGCCTGTGGGCAAACCATCCAGCACACTGGGTAAGCCGTCAATCGCCAACGTGGCGGGGTGTGCACCGGCGGCGACTGTGGCTTTGGTCGGCCATAAGCTTGGTAAGAAGCGTTGGGCGAACATGGTCTAGAACTCCGAATAGGGGGTCACCGGGCGCGGCTGGTTCTCCAGCGGGCGGCGCACGGGGTCCAGTGCATAGCGCACATACACCTGCAACTGATTGGGGGCGTAGTCTTCAGAACGGTCAATACCCAGCTGGGCGCCGACTACCAAATTTCTGCTCAACTGTCGCTCCACGGCGGCCTTGAATGCCCAGCCTGTACCGCTGCCGCCATTGGAGCGATAAAAACCGCGCTGCTGCGCTGCCGGGATGGCTTGTGGAAATTCTGTAGCGCGAGGGTACAGGTCAGAACGGCTGCTGGCGGTGTTGGAGAGGCTGACATTGGCTTGCAACCGCCATGTCCATGCTTGGGCACGGCCCGTCCATTCCACGGGGATAGAAAACGTCGTGCTGGATTTAGGGCTGTAGTAGCCTCCGTGTCCCCAGCTGTACTCGGACAAATCTTTGCTGTGGGTTTGCCATTGCAGCGCAGCGCCTGCATACACGCGCTGCTTGTCGCTGCGCCATACGTCACGTCCTGTGGATAAGCGCAGTTGTGTGCGCGTATTGCTGGCAACGTTCTTTCCGGTAATCACACCCAGCGACAAATTCACTGACTTGTCCCACACCCCTTGCGCATTGCTCACCCGCAGCGCCGCAAAGTTATGCACCACGCCGCCCCAGGTTTTGCCCGTTGCCGGGTCTTTGGCGCCGGCATAAGAAAGCAGGCTGCCTGTGATAGGCCTGCGCCCCAAGCTCATGCGCCATTGCGCCTTGGGCGTTGCTGCTGCATCCCAGCTCAATCCACCCACCACATTGGTGACAGGCATGTTCACACCAATCAGCCCGACATCCCACTGATAGCGATCACCTTGAAAGCCCGTACCTACGTTGAAGCCGCTGGCGCGGCTGTGCATGGGGCCTTGCAATTGCGAGGCGTTATGGCCTGCAGCGATGAAGGCGGCCAATTGCCCGTATTGCGCAGAGCCACCTGTGCCGGCTGCAGGAATAGGGTCCAAGCCTCCAGCATCCAGCTGTACACGGTCAACGTGCACGAAATGGTAGCCTTCCAAGTTTTGGCTAGGTCGCCAAGCCACCATGGGGATCTCCCACCCTTTGATGGAGGAAATACCCGGCGTTCCATCTTTGTCTAAGCGCTGGGCCGCAGCTTCCACCCAGGACTGCTTGCGTGCTTCCACGGCCTGGTATTCACCGCGAACGCTGGCTTGTTTGTCAAAGGGCTCGTTGCGCAGGGCAGGGCTATCGACCACTGCGCCAAAGTAGTCCGAGGCCAGGGCGTACTGCCGCTCATCCACCGCGATGCGCGCTTGGTGAAGCAGGACCTCGTTGCGATCGGCATCCGGGTGCTGCTGCACCTGGCGAAGCAAATCCTTGGCCCGTTCAGGCGCTTGCATGCGTTGCCACAAGCGCACCAAGGCCAGTTGCTGCCAAGGTGCTTGCGCTGCAGCTGCACTTTGGGCCTGCTCTGCCAGAGTAAGTGCCGGGGGCATTTGCCCGGTGCGTACATAGGCGTTTGCAGTGTCGAGCTGCAGCATGAAGTCTGCCGGCTGCTGCGCCAAGGCCGCTTGCAGCAAGGGCAGGGCGGCCTCCCAATCTTGGGCTTGTGCCAGCAAGCGCCCGCGCGCGGCGTGGTCAGCGGCTGGCGTGGTCTGTGGCAAAAAAGTCTGCTGCGCCAACTCACGCGCCGCAGAGACCTTGCCTTGCGCCATCAACGCTGCAATATGGCGCGCAGCCCGGTTGGCATAAATGTCCTGCAGCTCCAACTGTTGCTCGGGCGTGAGGTCGTTGGGCTGCTGCGCCAGTGCTTGCAGCAACGGTGCCAAGGCGGGAGGCTCTTGGCTGGATGTACTGAGTACCTTGGCATATGCCAGTTGCATGGCAGGTGTCAGTGCATGGCGCTGTGCGATCTGGCCCCAGCGCTCCAGTGCTTGCTCTGTAAAACCTTCGGCGGCCCAGATATTCGCCAACTGGGCCTGGGTTTCTACATCTTGTGGCTGTGCTGACAGTGTCATTGCCTGGAGCAGCAAGGTATCACGGCTAGCAGCGTTTTTAGCCTCTTGCGCTTGCTGTATCAGCGTATGCAGCTGCGATTCGTATAGCAATTGCTGCATGCCAGGGCTGCGTTGAGCGGTTGGAATATGCGCCAAGTCTGCTGCAGTTAGCTCCCACTGCGCCTGTGCGCTGCGCACCAGCGCGCGGGCATAGCGCATATCACTGTCCTCAGGGGCCAGGCCAACGCCTTCATCCATGACCGCGTTGGCGGGCGCGACAGCACCTGTCTGCAAATAAGTGCGTGCCAAGCGGTGACGCAGCCACGGGTTGCCTGGGCTGAGGGGCAGGGCGCGTTCCAGCAGACGCAGTGCAGGCGCTGGCAAGCCTTGGGCCAAATAGTGCTCTGCCTGCCCTTGCAAAATTTCAACGCGCAAACTGGCCACTTCCGCCTGGGCATCGGCCGAGGCAGGCACATGCTGCTCAAAGGCCTGGTTGGCCGCGTTCCATTGCTGTTGCTCCATCAGCAAGCGCACCAGTTGCGTCACTGCAGGCAGGTACTGCGGATGCTGCACCAAGATATGCTCGTAAGCGGCTTGCGCCTGCTGGTACTGCCCTGCCAGATGCAGTGCCTGCGCCTGCAAAGTCAGACCTTGCGCATGCTGCGGGTCAACAGCCAATATTTGCGCTGCAATGTGCTGAGCGGCGGCAGCATCCTTGCGTGCAATGGCGTCATCTGCCGGCTGCAGCAAGTGGTTGATGTGCGCCGTGGCAGCCAAGCGCTTCCAGTGAGGCGCTTGGCTTAAGCGATAAGCCTTCTCAAATGCTTCTTGGGCTTTTTCATACTGGGCCTGTCGCGCAGCCGCATAGCCCATCACTCCCCAACCTTCAGCATCATTGCCGTTGATGGCCAACACTTTCCGCGCCTGCGCCTGTGCTTGATCTAATTGGTTGTTCTCCAGCGCTTGGTTGGCTTTGCGTTTGGCAACATTCAGCGGTGACAGCGCGGCCCGCTGTGCCGTGGCTGTGCGCTGCTCAGCTTCTGCCAGCATCGATTTGGCAGCCTCGTCTTGCGGATAGCGCTGCAAGAAAGTGCGTAGTTCCGGCGCCACCGTATCCCAGGGCATTTTTTCCAGCGCCCACCGCCACAAGCGCTGGGCCGTGTTGTCGCCCGGTGGCGCATCCACGGCCAATGCCTCAATTTGGCGCAGCAAGCTAGGGGAAGGGTTGCCGAGCTCTAACTGGCGCTGCACCCACAAATATTGGTACTGCACATCGCGGGTGCGTTCGAATTGCGAACGGATGGCGGCATCAAGCTGCGCATCAGGGCCAGAGCCAGCCGCCAAGGTACGGTAGTACTCCAAGGTAAAACTTCCCAAAGCCAACGGGCCATTCGGAAACAGTTTGCGCGCCAACGCGGCGGCTTCCGCCGTGCGGCCTGACTGCGTGAGCAAACGCATTTGTGCCAGTTCTTGCTGCGCTTGGGGTTCATACAGCTTCAGCAAGGCCTGAAGTTGCGCAATCGCTTGCGGGTCGGCTTTTTGTTGCTGTAGTTTTTGGAGCAACTGCTTGGCTTCAGCGGCCTTGTTCTCTTGCAACGCAATGCTGGCCAAGGTTGCCAGCCCCCAGGCAGACTGGGGCTCTATGAGTAAGAGCTTTTGCACATGCTGGCGCGCAATGTCAGTACGGTAGCGGCTTTGCCACAGCTGCGCGCTGCGCATCATTTCGCGCTCTGCTTCGCTATTGGTTTGGATAGCGGCGGTGGCCGGAGCAGCCCAGATGGCGGCCACCAGCCCGGCACAAATCAAAGGAAGAGGGGAAAGGCGTGGAACCATAGGCCTTAGCTGGAAGCACCAAGGCGCAACTGCCCTTGTGCATCAAAGGCAAAACTGCCTCTGCGCCAGGCATCACTGAAGTAATTCAGGCATTGCTCATAGTAAGCCGTCGGTCGTACAGGCTGCGTTTGCAATCGCAGCAATTGCTGCTGCAGTGCCTGCGTACGGCTCTGTGCCTGCAAAAAAGGTAGCAGCGCTGCGCTAAAGCCTGCTGGGCCATTGCCTTGCACCGCCAAAGTCCACGGGTCAATATATTCAGGCGGTGCGCCTCGGTCTTGCACCAGTTGTGCCATGGGCGCCAGCAGCTGCAGCTGAGGTTGATAAAACGCGGAGCTGGTATGCAGCATGCCCGCCCACAAATAGGTGCGTATGGCGTTGTAGCCGCCACGGCCTTGCACCTCTCCGTCCACATCCTGGCTAAATTGCGTGCCGTCAAACCATACCCAGTCCGCGCAAATGCCGCGTGGGCTGGAGCCCGTAATGACCTTCCAGGACGACTGCGCAATCGCATTCCAGCGTGAGTCCACCTGCGCCAAAGCCTGCAGCAACTGCAACGGCGAGTAGCTGGCATTGAGCTTGAATTTGCCTTCTTTGGCAAAGCCCACCGGGCCAGGCAACAGCGTTAACCCAAGGCCCGGAACCTCCGTACATTCCTTGGCCACAATCAGTTGCGCCAAGGCTTTGCCTAAGGTGGTGTAGCTGGGCTGCTTCCACAAACGACCTGCCTGCAGCAGCGTATAAGCGATCCAGACATCGGCGTCCGACGCGGCATTCGCATCAATCACCCCCCATTGCTGGTTGTCTTGCAGGCCCCACAACCAGGCCGGCAGGTTCTGGCTGAGATCACCCTGGCAAAGATTGTTCTGTGTCCACGCCAAGATGCGGGTGAAAGCAGGGCGGTCGTTCGCGATGAGCGCAAAGAACAAGGCATATGCTTGCCCTTCTGAATAGGTGTGCGAGCGTGCGCCATCGTCCGATATCACACGACCGTCTTTTTGAATGAATTGGGCTTCAAACGCTTTCCAGCTCTGCGCTTGTAGCTCATTTTTATGAATCTTTTCTGCCGCCACGATGGAGCCGGGCAGTAAGGCACTGGCGCCGCAGGCAAACCAAGCCTGCAACTGCGTGCGGCGTGCCGGTGAAGAGAGCGCTGCTGTCGTCATGCCGACTGCTCCAACCGACGACGCGCCAGAAAGCGCAAACTGGCATAGACAAAGAAGGTAAACACCAAGCCAATCAAGCAGCCGATCAAGGCCAAGGTGACCGGGTATTCATGCAGCTTGAACCACAGGCGCTGTATCAGCGAAAGCTGCCCCACAAAATACGTGGGCTGCACCCGGAAGCTTTGGATGTCTTGACCATTGAGCAAGGTCAAATCACCCATAAAGCGCCCAGACATGGCGTTGTTGCTGATGTTGTCCTCGATCAACGCCAGCGCTTGAGGGCTGTTGGCCATCAGGGCCACGACACTGCGCTTGCTGTGCAGTGGAGACTCAAACCCCGCCACGGCGGCCAAGGGACCATTGCCTTGAAAAGACGCATGCCCAGTGCTAGGAATGGCCGCGCGGCGGATATGCCACAGGTCCGACAACTTATCCAAAGCCCGCTGCGAGAGCGTGACGGACTGACTGGACGCCGCCACCAACGCAGGCAGTTGTTGCTGCCACTGCTCCAGCAGTGGCGAAGCTTGGCCATCTGAAATCAGCAGTACATCAGAGTTCCCAATTTTTTCAGCCTCTTTTTCACTCAGCAGCTGAAACCGGGTGCCGGGGTACCCGGTAATGCCTGAGATATGGGCAATCGCATTCAAATAGGCCCCCACACTGGCCGGGCTGGCTTGTTCTGGCATGACCACGGTGGTCTCGCGCAAGTCTGCCAAACGGCTGAACGGAAATCCGCCTTGCGTGTAGGCCTGCAAATCAGGCAAGGCAATGTAGTGGGGCAGGCCAGACAAGTCGATGGAAGACTTGGGATCCAGTGCAGCCCGTACTTCGACAGGAACTTGAGAAAGGCAGCTACCTTGCTCTTGCCCTGGCAACTGGACTTCAAAATCTAAGCGGTTACTGGCCGTCAGCCACTCTGCGGGAACATAGAACTTGTGGGATTTTTGATCGTTCTCGTAACCCAGCTTGGGCAGAAAGCTGCGTTTGCTTTCCTTGGTGCTCTCCAGTGGCGAGGAATGCACCAAGTTATGGTTCAGCAAAAATGCAACCCGCCCATGCGAAGAAGCTTCATTGGGCGTGTAGCGATAGTGCAGGTGTACTGGCAGGTTTCTGTTATTCCAGGTGAACAGATCTGGTGGCACGCGCAGATACGTGGTGATGGAAGTATTCAGGGCATAACCCTTGACCTGCAGCTCGGAGGGCGAGCTGACCAAATCCGCAAATTCAATAGGCCGCTGGGTGTTGTGCCAACGAGGTGCGTCATAGGCTTGGCGTGGCTCAGGCAACTCCAGGTTCTGTACGGTGGTGGTATTGCCCGTCAAAACGGCTTTACCCAATGCCAGCGCTTGGGCAGCTACCTCAAGTTGCGCCGTGTCTTTGCCCATGACCAGCAGCAGTTGGTAGGCCGGATGTTGGGGATGTTCTATCAGTTGCAGCGTAGGTGCTTGAATACCTTTGACGGTCTCGGCGAGAAAATCCGGAAAGTCTTGCGCACTGGCCAACACAACGGCATGCGCTTCAGGCAGTTGGTTGTGCAGCGCTTGGATATGGCTGCCGCGAAAATCGGCCTTCGCACCTAACCAGCCAGCCATCGTGCCTGCGGCTTTGAGCATGCCGGTGGATGGGGTCGCCGAGAAAACAAAGTGCGACTGCACTTTGCTGGTATCTCTAGGGTCAAAAAATGGCAACGGTAATTGCGCCAAATTATTGGGCAGCTTCACTTGCCGCAAATGAAGCTGTAAGCGGCTTTCATTGCTTACTTGTGCCCACAAGCTGGAGTGACTGGGGTTTTCACACTCCAAAGTGTAGTGCCCCACAAAGCGAATATCCAAACGGTTGTAATCCGCGAAATACCGTGGATCCAGCGCGATTTGTACGTTTTGCGGCTTACCCAACTGGGATTGGGGCAGGGCAATCGTTTGCACCATCTGGTCATTCAAGATCACCTTCAAGTGCGAAAGCTGTGGCAGCAATGCAGGTGAGAGGGTGTACTCCAAGTTCAGCGTCGCCGACTCCACCACTTCATCTTGTCGCACGCCAAACTCCACGCGTCCTTCACTTTCGGTGCCGCGCAATGTCAGGCCATGCTCAGCCCCCAGCATCAACAAGCTGCGTTCCATGGTGCGTGCAGGCAATATGACACCGGTAGATGGAGAGGTAAGGCTGGCACTGGCCTCTGAAGAAGTAACCGGAGTGGACAGACTTAATGAAGGTGCTTGCGCGTGGCTGTTGATCGCCAGCATGCTTGCTACAAAAAACAAAGCTTTGGTGTTCAAGAGGCTTGAGGTCTTTTTCTTCTGCATCTTCTCAGACGAGCAGCGCGTAGATTTCGGAGTGAATGGCCAAAGACATGCGCGCCATCAATGCCTTCTGCCCATTCAGTCTAATGCGGTGCCCATGGCGATCAATGTCAGTCAACGCGCCAGTGTTGCGCATACGCATGGTCTATCTACACGAGCTGTATGTTAAACAACATATTTAACATAATATACAGA
>JAFAGF010000006.1 GCA_023422975.1 Pseudomonadota bacterium | reverse complement strand
CACCAAGTTGATGGCAATCAAGACGGCCATGGATGCAAAGTCAAGCGGCATGGGCGGGAGGATGGCTGCGGGTGCTGGGTTTTATTGGAAAGCAACTTCCGCAAAGCTGCGCAGCTTGCGGCTGTGCAGGCGTTGGGCGCCACCTTCGCGCAGCAATTCAACCGCGCGCATGCCAATGCGCAAATGCTGATCGACACGCTCGCGGTAAAAGTGATCGGCCATGCCGGGAAGCTTGATCTCTCCATGCAAAGGCTTGTCGCTCACGCACAGCAGTGTGCCGTAAGGCACACGAAATCGAAAGCCGTTGGCTGCGATGGTGGCGCTTTCCATATCCAAAGCAACGGCGCGGCTTTGGCTAAAACGGCGTTGGGGCAGGTTGTCGGGCAATAGCTCCCAGTTGCGGTTGTCAGTACTGGCCACGGTGCCGGTGCGCATGATGCGTTTGAGATCGTCATCCGACACCTGTGCCACGTCGGCGACGGCTTGCTGCAGTGCCTGCTGGATCTCGGCCAGGGCCGGGATGGGTACCCACAGCGGGAGCTCTTCGTCCAGCACATGGTCTTCACGCACATAGGCGTGGGCCAGCACGTAGTCGCCCAGACGCTGGCTGTTGCGCAGTCCTGCGCAGTGACCCAGCATCATCCATGCATGGGGGCGCAGCACGGCGATGTGGTCGGTGATGGTTTTGGCATTCGCTGGCCCTACGCCAATGTTGACCATGGTGATGCCGCTACGGTCTGCCCGCACCAGATGGTAGGCTGGCATTTGCGGCAGCCGTGGCGGGGTGGCGCCCAACGCGTCAATCGCTTCTGGCGCCAAACCTGTGCGGCGGGTGACCACGTTGCCCGGTTCGATAAATGCGATGTATTCGCTGTCTGTCTTGGCCATTTCGGCGTGGCCCAGACGAATGAACTCATCAATGTAGAACTGATAGTTGGTAAACAACACATAGTTCTGGAACCATTCGGGGGCGGTGCCGGTGTAGTGGCGCAGTCGGTGCAGCGAGTAATCAATACGGGGTGCGGTAAACAGCGACAAGGGCAGTGCGCCACCGGGTTGCGGATGCCAGGTGCCATTGGCGATGCCATCGTCCATGGCGGCCAGGTCTGGCAGGTCAAACACTTCACGCATCATTTGGCGGCGCTCTGCGCTTAAGCTGCCTTCGACGTGGTCGTTGTCGGCAAAGGAGAAATGGATGGGAATGGGTTGTGTGCTCAGCCCCACTTCAAATTGAACGCCGTGGTTGTGCTCCAGCAAACCCAGCTGCGTCAGCAGGTAGCCAGAAAAAAGGTCGGGCCGCGTGATGGTGGTTTCATAAAGGCCGGGATGGTCCAGGAAGCCATAGGCTAGACTTGTTTCAGGCCGACGCGCGGAGTGCGCCTGTATGCGCAGCAGGGGGTAGCAAGCACGTACGGGTTGTGGAAAGTCCTGGCCTTCCACGTAGGTCTGCATGGCGCAGCGTAGATGCGCAATCTGCTGCTGATACAGCGTTTTCAGGTGTTGCACTGCATCGGCAGCACGTGTGAATACGGCGGTGGCAACCGGCGATGAGGCAGCAGAAGGTGTGTAGTGCATGCGCTCATTGTGGCGCACTCATTTGACAGCGGTGTTGTTGCCAGCGTAGGGCATCTTCGGCAGACATGGGGCGGGAAAGGTAGTAGCCCTGAATCAGGTCACAACCCAAGTGCTTGAGCAGCTCCCACTGGGCCTTGGTTTCCACGCCTTCGGCCACTGTGCGCAGGTTCAAACTGCGTGCCATTTGGATGATGGCGGTGACCAGACTCACATCATCCTGATCCTGGGGGGTGTCTTTGATGAATGCGCGGTCAATTTTGAGCTTATCCAGCGGGTAACGTTTGAGATAGGCGAGTGAGGAATAGCCGGTGCCAAAGTCATCAATCGCCAGGCGAACGCCCAAGTTCTGCAGCGCTTCCAGCGTGCTCAGCACATGTGCTGACTGTTTCATGAGCGTGGTTTCGGTCAGCTCAATTTCCAGCCACTGCGGATCAATCCCTGTATCGGTCAGTACTTGTTGCACCTCGGTCAGCAGATTGCTTTGGTTGAATTCAATGGCCGACATATTGACGGAGACCACTACAGGGGGCAGCCCTGCATCTCGCCATGCCCGCAACTGCTGGCAGGCGGCGCGCATGACCCAGCGGTCAATCAGGGAGATCAGGCCACGCGACTCCGCAAAGCTGATGAATTCGCCGGGCGGCAGAAGGCCACGCTCGGGGTGTTGCCAGCGCACCAGTGCTTCAAAGCCTTCCATGCGGTTGCTGCGCAGATCCCACTGGGGCTGGTAGTGCAGCACCAGCCCTTGGTTGGTTTCTACAGCCTCGCGCAGCAGCCGGTCTTGGGCCAGCAGACGGCTGGGGCGCATGTTCATGAGAGCGCTGTAGTACTGGTGGCCGCCGTGACCCAGATTTTTGGCGGTTTCCATGGCGGCGCTGGCGTTGAGCATCAGCTCTTCCGCCGTACCCCCATCTTCGGGGTAAAGGCTGATGCCAATCGATGCGGGCAGGTTCACCAGCCCGTTTTGCAAGGCATAGGGTTTGCTGAGGGCAAACCGTATCTCTCGCAGGATGCATTCAGGCTGGCATGCCGTTAAGGGGGAGGCCAAAATCACCACAAATTCATCTGCGCCCAGGCGCGCGACCAGATCGTCGGGGTGCACTTTGCTGCGCAGACGGCGCGCGGCCTCGATCAGCAGCTTGTCGCCCGCATCGTGGCCCAGCGAGTCATTCACATCTTTGAAGCGGTCCAAGTCCACATACAGCACCGCGGCGGGTCGCTGGCATTGCTGTGCATTTTGTAGCACCTGGCGCAGTTGGCGCATCAGCCCTTGGCGGTTGGGTAATCGTGTGAGCGGGTCGTGAAAGGCCAAAAAATGCATTTCGGCTTCGGCACGTTTGCGCTCGGTGATGTCACGCAGCACCATCAGGCCAATGACATCACCGTCTTCGGGCAGCAGATTGACGGTGACTTCGACATCCAGTTCCTGGCCGCTGTGGTGCAGCAAACGGGTTTCCTGGGCGCTGCTGGTACCTTGCTCCACCATGAGCTGCGCATTGGCGCGCAGTACGTGCGGCAGCAGGTGTAGCACGGGGCGATCCAGCAACTGGCTCAGGGGGTAGCCCGTGAGGGCAATGGCTGCGGGGTTGGCATCAAAAATACGGCCATGGCGAAAGAAAATGATGGATTCGCTGGTGGCTGTCGCATAGCGGCGCAGGCGCGTGTCGCTGTCTTGCACCATCTGCATGGCATCGACAAACGACAGATTGTGCAGCGGCACCACGACGATGGCGCACACTTTGCCGTCCTGGGTGTGCGCAATCAACTGGGTTTGGATGTGCTGCTGGTTGGCAAAGGTCAGCGGTGTTTGCAGGCTGCTGCCGGACTCGTGGGTGGTGGCAAGCTGCTCCAGTTCGCACTGCCACTCGTTCCAGTCACAAGGGCTGAGGTAGTTTTGCAAGGCTTTGCCCTGCAGCTCTTGCGTGGGCATTTCAAAAAGCTGCGCGTAGGCGGCGGTGGCCCACAGGCAGCGGCCTTCCGGCCAGCTCAGATAGGCCATCGGTGCGCCGGTGACCAATGCCACGGCGTGCAGCACGTCGCGAGGAGATTCACTGGGGGCGTGGGTGGGCACGGGGGTCATGGCTGCTGATGCTCGATGCGTCGATGGGTCGATCCAGTACTTGCGTGCAGGTCTGGGCGCTGAAGGTGGCCAAGCGCGGGAAAATGAAAGGAAAAAGCAGTCACGTGCATAGGTTGGCGGTATACCGGAGCCCATGTGTAGTGGTTTTGCGTTACGGCAAGTTACATTGTGCAGGTGGCAGCTTGCTGACAGTGCGATGGATAAACGGCGGTGAATAAAAACAAGAGCTGTTGGCGCATATCTCATAAGCAATTGCATGCGTAATGAGGCGCAAATGTTGATAGATGCTGCCTCAGTAACTATGATTTTTTTAAAGGTTCCATGATTACGGTATTGCAGCGTGTGCGCCAGGCGCGCGTCGAGGTGGATGGGCAGGTGACGGGGCAGATCGCCCAAGGGCTGCTGGTGCTGGTGTGTGCCGAGCAGGGCGACACCGACAAAGAGGCCGACAAGCTGCTGGCCAAAATTTTGAAGCTGCGCATCTTCAGCGACGATGCGGGCAAGATGAACCGCAACGTACAAGACGTGGGCGGCGGCCTGCTCATCGTCAGCCAGTTCACGCTGGCGGCAGACACCAGCAGCGGCAACCGACCCAGTTTTACGCCAGCGGCCAAGCCGGAGGAGGGACTGCGCCTGTACAACTACATGGTGGCGCAGGCCCAGCAATGCCACGCAGCAGGCCCGGTGCAAACAGGGGTGTTTGGCGCAGACATGCAGGTGCACTTGGTCAATGATGGGCCGGTGACCATTCCCATGCGTATTGCCCCCGCAGCGTAATTGGCCGCAGGCACACGGCGGCAAACCCTGAAGGGCTCGATTACAATCGGCGCTTCTTTTCCTTCCGAGGAGCGTTGCAGCGACCACCCCGTACCCGCGGTGGCGTGAGGCTCGGGAGGGCAGCAGACGGCACCACCTGCCGTC
>JAFAGF010000303.1 GCA_023422975.1 Pseudomonadota bacterium | reverse complement strand
CTACGCTAGCCGCTCTCTTTTTTAAGCAGCGTGAATCGCTAAGACTTATTTGTTGGCAGCCACCATGTGCTTGTCACCCAAATTCTCCACCCAGTGGCGCACACGCTCTGCATCTCCTTGGCGGCTGTATTTACCCATGGAGTCCAAGAACACCATGATCAGCTTGCGCCCCGCCACCTCTGCCTGCATGACCAGGCAGCGGCCCGCTTCAGAGATATAGCCCGTCTTTTGCAAACCGATGTCCCAGCGGTCACTCTTGACCAAGCTGTTGGTGTTGTTGAACTGCAGCATGCGGTTGCCCACCGCCACTTCATGGCTGGGCGATGTCGACAACTGACGCAGCAAGGTATTGCCATGCGCCACATTCACCAGCGTCGCCAGATCGTGCGCGCTGGACTGGTTGCGACTGGACAGCCCAGTAGGCTCAACATACTGGGTTTCGCTCATGCCCAGCAGCTTGGCTTTGTTGTTCATCAGCTGCACAAAGTGCTGCAAACCGCCGGGGTAGGTGCGTCCCAGCGCATGGGCGGCACGGTTTTCACTCGACATCAACGCCAGATGCAGCATCTCGCCGCGCGACAGCTGTGTGCCCACGCGCAGGCGTGAGCTGCTGTGCTTTTCGGTGTCCACATCGTCTTGCGTGATGGTGAGAATCTCATCCATCGGCAAATGCGCCTCTGCAATCAGCAAACCCGTCATCAGCTTGGTGATGGAGGCAATGGGCAGCACGGCGTGGTCGTTCTTGCTCAGCAGCACTTCCTTGGTATCTTGGTCCAGCACCAGCGCTACGCTGGACTTCAGATCCAGCGGGTCCGAGACTTGGTGCAAGCCCGCCATCTGGCCAAATGAAGGCCGTGCCACCGCTACTGCAGCAGCGCCCGCTGCTGCAGCCGCCACTGCACGCGTAGCCGTGGCTTTGCGAGCCACCTTGGTACCAGCTTTGGCCGAGCGGCTCGCTTGCACTTTGCGGTTAGCTGCCGAAGCAGAAGACTTGGTCTTTTTTTGCGCCACCACTTTTTTGGTGGTCGGTGCTTTAGCGGTTTGCTTTTTCTTGGCAGAAGCAGCGGCTGTTGCCTGCTTTTTGGTCGGAGCCTGTTTTGCGGCGTAGGCGGCTGGCGTAGCCAGCGCACAACTCAAAGTCAAAAAAGCCAGTGCCTTGGCGATTCGATGAGACGCAAACGGGGATCGGTGGTGCATGCAAGTGCTCCGAGCAAAACAACAAGGGAGTGCCGGTTACCATGCAAAAAGTCGTGCAATTTACGGAAATACACGTTTTTTTGGCGGCAATTTACCAAATTATAGGCCGACGCCTACCGTTTGTAGCACGTAGTTAGCGCTCATTTCCAATTATTTGAGAGCAAGCAATACAGGCGGCACCGAACTCAGCCCAAGCACTACCGTTGATCGGACTTGCGGATTTCACAATCCGGCAAGTCAGTAGCCGGACGGCACTTGCACTACGTCTGCAAGCACCGTCCGAAATACCGCTTAAGCGGCTACGGTTTGCACCGCAACTGCACGGCGCAAACCAGACATGATGGCGCGAATAGAGGCAGAGACAATGTTGGCATCCATACCCACGCCAAACATGGTGTGGCCGTCATCCACACGTACTTCGACATAGGCAACAGCCTGGGCATTGGCGCCTTCACCCACCGCATGTTCTGCGTAGTTCATCACGCGCACGCTGCGGCCCAGGGATTGCGACAAGGCTTGCACAAATGCATCAATCGCACCGTTGCCCTGCCCCTCCAGCACACGCTCTTGCCCGTCCCAGTTGAGCTTGGCATTCATGGTGACTACACCATCCTCTTCAGCCATGCGGTACTGCGGCACTTGAGAGACATCCATGCTGAATTCCTTGCGGAAAATTTTCCACAAGTCAGCAGCGGTGAACTCAGTTCCCAACGCATCCATGTGCTGCTGCACGATCTGCGAGAACTCAATTTGCAACCGGCGAGGCAACTGCAAACCGTATTCCGCTTCGAGCAGGTACGAGATACCACCCTTACCCGACTGGCTGTTCACGCGAATCACCGCTTCATAGCTGCGACCCAAATCCTTGGGGTCGATGGGCAGGTAAGGCATCTCCCAGATGTCGCCTTCCTTGCGTGCGCTAAACGCCTTCTTGATCGCATCCTGGTGCGAGCCCGAGAACGAGGTGTAGACCAACTCACCCACATAAGGGTGACGAGGGTGTACAGGCAACTGGTTGCAGTACTCCACGGTAGCGCGAATGCCGTCAATGTCTGAAAAGTCCAGCCCCGGGTTGATGCCCTGGATGTACATATTCAGGGCCACGTTCACGATATCGAGGTTACCGGTGCGCTCGCCGTTACCAAACAAACAACCTTCCAAACGGTCTGCACCGGCCAACAAAGCCATCTCTGCCGTGGCCGTGCCAGTACCACGGTCGTTGTGTGGGTGCACCGACAGCACAATCGAGTCACGGCGCTGCAAATTGCGGTGCGTCCACTCCACCATGTCAGCAAAAATGTTGGGGCTGGAATGCTCCACCGTTGTGGGCAAATTGATGATGCACTTCTTTTGCGGTGTGGGCTGCCACACGTCAGTCACTGCATCGACCACGCGCTTGGAGAACTCCACCTCGGTGTCTGAATACATCTCTGGCGAGTATTCAAATGTCCAATCGGTGCTGGGGTGCTCGGCCGCAATGTCTTTGAACAATTGGGCATTGGTGCGCGCCAGCTCCACGATTTCATCTTCGCTCATGTTCAGCACCACACGGCGCATCACAGGCGCAGTGGCGTTATACAAGTGCACGATGGCGCGGGGCACGCCTTCCAAAGCCTCAAAGGTGCGGCGAATCAGGTGCTCACGAGCCTGGGTCAACACCTGCACGGTCACATCATCAGGAATACGCTTTTCCTCGATGAGTTTGCGCATGAAATCAAATTCAATCTGCGAAGCCGAAGGGAAGCCTACTTCGATTTCCTTGAAGCCGATTTTGACGAGTTGCTCAAACATGCGAATCTTGCGTTCGATGTCCATAGGCTCAATCAGTGCCTGGTTACCGTCGCGCAAATCCACACTGCACCAGACAGGAGGTTTGGACACCACAGCATCAGGCCATGTGCGATCGGTCAAGCGCACGGGAACAAAAGGCTGGTACTTGCTAGCGGGGTTCTGCAACATCGACATAGGAGCTCTCTTTCGTGATTCAAGAAAATTTGGCCTGGTTCCAGCAACCCCTAAAAACAAAACGGCCCGTCGCTGGAAGCTACGGGCCGTGGAAGTAGGGTGTTGTACGCGCGCGCTACTAGATCTGCCCGTTGGACATGATGGTTAGTAGTAGGGCTAGCGACAGGTTTTGCATGCGGGCAACTCTAGCACATTTTTTTGAACGGGTGTTTCCGCATTTTTGCTTAGTGGTGCAAGCCGCGCTCTTCAGGCTCATCCTTGGACGTGCTGATCACACTGGTTTGCTGCCCCTTGGTCTTGCGCACCACATAAACGGCGTAGCCACTAAAGCCGTAGATGGCAAAAACAGCAAACAGCACGGTGGGTGTATGAATATTGATGATGGCAATGGCCAAAACAATCAAGATGATGGCCGCGAACGGCACGCTGCGCTTCATGTTCAAGTCTTTGAAACTATAGAAAGGCACGTTGGTCACCATCGTCAAGCCCGAATACAGGGTCAAGAAGAACATGATCCACATCATCTGCCCCCAGGTCAGCACACCATCTTCACCGCGCACCACGCCGTAGTCATTGAGCACCCACATGAAACCCACCACCAACGCAGCGGCGGCGGGAGAAGGTAAGCCCTGGAACCAGCGTTTGTCTACCACGCCGGTGTTCACGTTAAAGCGCGCCAGACGCAGAGCGGCGCACGAGCAATACACAAATGCAGCAATCCACCCCCAGCGCCCCAGGCCTTTAAGCGCCCATTCATAGGCTACCAATGCAGGCGCCACACCAAACGACACCATGTCGCACAGCGAATCCATTTGCTCGCCGAACGCACTCTGGGTGTTGGTCATACGGGCTACACGACCATCCAGGGCATCGAGCACCATGGCGCAGAAAACGCCAATGGCTGCCAAGTCAAAACGGCCATTCATGGCCATCACGATGGCATAAAAGCCCCCAAACAACGCGGCCAGCGTGAACAAGTTCGGCAGGATGTAGATCCCTTTGCGGCGTTTACGAATCACTACGCCGTTATCGCCAGCTTGGGCATCGTTGCTGTCATGCATGAAGCACCTCCAGTGCACTGTCTCTCCAAAGCGGAGACAGCTATTAAAACCATAGTATTTTACGCAGACTGCTTTCGCGCCTGGTTTGGCAACAGTGTATCGCCGTCACTGCGACTGCTACCAAAGAAAAAGGCCACTGCATCAGCAGTGGCCTTGGTCTAGAGAGGGAAAAATCCCTCCCAGACTTTGCATTAGTTGCGTGTTTGGTCTACCAGCTTGTTCTTGGCGATCCAAGGCATCATGGCGCGCAACTGGCCACCCACTTGCTCGATGGCGTGGTCGGCATTCTGGCGACGGCGGGCAGTCATCGATGGGTAGTTCAAACGACCTTCGCTGATGAACATCTTGGCGTACTCACCGCTTTGGATGCGCTTCAAAGCGTTGCGCATGGCCTTGCGAGACTCTTCGTTGATGACTTCAGGGCCGGTCACGTACTCGCCATACTCCGCGTT
>JAFAGF010000250.1 GCA_023422975.1 Pseudomonadota bacterium | reverse complement strand
TGCCGCTGGTGCTGGGCACCGAAAGCTATGCCACCGTGCTGCTGACCGACATGCTGATTGCCGCCTTGTTTGCCGCCAGCTTGCACTTCATTCTTGGCCCCGGCGGCATGCATTCGTTTGGCCATGCGGCCTACTTTGGTTTGGGCGCGTATGGTGCGGCGCTGGCCGTGCGGGCGCTGGATTTGCCGATGGAAGCGGCTTTGCTGTTTGGCCCGCTGGCCGCCGCCGCAGGGGCGCTGCTCTACGGCTGGTTCTGCGTGCGCTTGAGTGGCGTGTACCTGACCATGTTGACGCTGGCCTTTGCGCAAATCACCTGGGCCATCGTCTTCCAGTGGGATGACTTCACGGGCGGCAGCAACGGGCTGACGGGCGTGTGGCCGTCTGCATGGGCAGACCAAGGGGCCAACTTTTATTGGCTGGCGTTGGCGCTGTGCGCAGCGGGCATGTACCTGCTGCGCCGCATGCTGTTTTCGCCACTGGGCTATGCGCTGCGTGCTGCGCGCGATTCGGCCGTGCGTGCCGATGCGATTGGGCTGGACGTGCGCCGCATTCAGTGGGTGTCGTTCGTGGTGGCCGCCGCGTTTGCCGGTGTGGCCGGAGCGCTGTTTGTGTTTAGCAAAGGCAGTGTGGCCCCTGACAGCCTGAGTGTGACCAAGAGCGTGGATGCGCTGGTCATGGTGCTGCTGGGCGGCATTCAAACCCTGGCAGGCCCGGTGGTGGGCTCGGCCGCCTTCACGTGGCTGCACGACACCGTGGCGCGCAACACCGACTACTGGCGCGCGTTGATGGGCGCCATCATGCTGGTGCTGGTGCTACTGTTCCCGCAAGGGATTGCCGGTTTTGCACAGCCAATGCAAGCGTGGCTTGCTTCCAGAAAGAAAGCGCAGGTGGTCGCATGAGTACGCTGCTGCAAGTCGAACAACTGCACAAATCCTTTGGGGGCGTGCAGGCGGTGCAGGCGGTGTCGTTCCGCCTGCAAGCCGGTGAGCTGCTGGCGCTGATTGGCCCCAATGGCGCGGGCAAATCCACCACCTTCAACATGGTAGGCGGCCAGTTGGTGCCCGATGCCGGGCGCGTGCTGCTCCACGGCCACAACATTGCCGGCATGGCGCCGCGTGCCATCTGGCGCCAAGGCGTGGGGCGTACCTTTCAAATTGCGCAAACCTTTGCCTCGTTCACCGTGGTGGAAAACGTGCAAATGGCGCTGCTGTCGCAAGACCGGCGCATTTTCAGTTGGTGGCCACGTGCCTCCGCCCACCGCCGCGCCGATGCGCTGGCCTTGCTGGGGCAAGTAGGCATGGCCGCGCAGGCCGACCGCCCCTGCAGCGAACTGGCCTATGGCGACGTCAAACGGGTGGAACTGGCCGTGGCGCTGGCCCATGACCCGCAGCTGTTGTTGATGGACGAGCCCACCGCCGGCATGGCCCCCGGCGAGCGCGTGGCGCTGATGCAGCTGACGCGCGACTTGGCCAAGGCCCGCCAGATGGGCGTGCTGTTTACCGAGCACAGCATGGACGTGGTGTTTGGCCAGGCCGACCGCGTGGCCGTGCTGGTGCGCGGTCAGTTGCTGGCCGAAGGCACGCCGCAGCAAGTGCGCGATGACGTGCGCGTGCAGCAGGCCTACCTAGGGACCGGTTTGGTGTTGGAGGCATCGAAATGAGTGAAGTTGATAGCTGCCTGCGCTTTCCAGATATGCCTAAAGTGCCCAAAACACCTGCAAGCCCTTTGCTGCAAGTCGAAGGCTTGCACGCTTGGTATGGCGCAGCGCACATCTTGCATGGCGTCAGTCTGAACGTGGGCCGGGGCGAGGTCGTGGCGCTAATGGGGCGCAACGGCGCCGGCAAATCCACCACGCTCAAAAGCATGGCCGGGCTGGTGCCGCAGCGCGAAGGAAAAGTTCTTTTCATGGGCGCGGCGCTGGAAAAGAAAGCCTCCCACCAGATCGCCCGCGCAGGGTTGGGCTATGTGCCGGAAGATCGCCGCATTTTCACTGAGCTGACGGTGCTGGAAAACCTCGAAGTCGGTCGCCAGCCACCGCGCCTGTGGCCCGATGGACAAGCCGTACCGCACTGGACGCCTGAAAAGCTTTTTGCACTGTTTCCCAATCTGGGCGAAATGCCGCACCGCCCCGGTGGCCAGATGAGTGGTGGCGAGCAGCAAATGCTCAGCGTGGCCCGCACCTTGATGGGCCAGCCCTTGGTGGTGTTGCTGGACGAACCCTCCGAAGGCGTCGCCCCCATCATCGTGGAGCAAATGGCGACAACCATTTTGCAGCTCAAAGCCCAAGGCATTGGCATCTTGCTGAGCGAGCAAAACCTGCCCTTTGCCCAGGTGGTGGCCGACCGCGCCTATGTGCTGGAAAAAGGCCAGATCGTGCATGAAAGCACGATGTCGGAGTTGGCGGGCAATGCCGCAGTGCGCCAGCAGTACTTAGGCGTGTGAAAAGAACTTTGCAAAAATCAGAGCTGCCAGCGCTGGCAATTTAATGCTTTCAGATAGATAAGTATCTGAAAGCAAGAGTACGCTAGCGCTAGCAGCTTCTGTTTTTGAAAAGCTTGGTGCAACGCGTGGCTCAACGCGCAAAGGCTGCGCGAATGGCGCCAGGGTCATCGGCGATCAAGCCATCGGCACCGGTGGCCAGCAGGGCCTTGGCTTCTTCCAGCGCTTTGCCGCGCTGGGCGGGGTCGCTGCCGTTTTTGTAGGGGTTGGGCAAAAACTGGTTTTCGGGGCGCAGCGTCCAGATGTGCACGCTCAGCCCTTTGTCTTTGGCGGCCCGTGCCGCGGCAGAGGCGCGCACCCATTGGCCTTTCTCCATGTCGGCTGCCAAGTGGCGCAGCATGCTCACGCCCTGGGCGTATTGCTGAATCTCGGCCATGCCTTGGGGGCTGGCCATCTGCGCGTATGTCACGCCTTGCGCGGCCAGGTCGGGCGGGCCTTCCTTGTTGCTCAATAGCTGAAAAATGCGCACCGGGCTTTGCGCGCGCAGGTCTTTGAGTACCTGCACCTCAAACGATTTCACCAGGACCGGCGCATCGGCACGGTTCCAGCCGTTGTGCTGCAAAAAATCGTGCAGCGTTTTGACCATGTCCAGCCCTGCTGCTTTGGCGTGGGC
>JAFAGF010000140.1 GCA_023422975.1 Pseudomonadota bacterium | reverse complement strand
CTGTCTGGCGGCATGGTCAAGCGCGTGGCGCTGGCGCGGGCGCTCATCATGGATCCACCTCTGCTGCTGCTGGATGAGCCCACGGCGGGGCTGGATCCCACCAGTTCGGACGATTTTTGCGCCCTGTTGCGTGACCTGCATGCCGAGCTGGGGCTGACTGTGATCATGGTGACGCACGACCTGGACACCTTGTTCGCCTTGTCCAGCCGCGTGGCGGTGCTGGCAGAAAAACGGGTGCTGGTGAGCGGTACACCGCTGGAAGTGGCGCAGTTTCAGCATCCTTTTATTGAAACTTTCTTTCAGGGCGAGCGTGGTCGCAGAGCGATGGCGCCAGCCCCGGTGGGAGGGCATTAAGCATGGAAAACAAATCACACGCCATGGCCGCCGGCACGTTTGTGTTGGCGCTGGCCGTATTGCTGGCAGGTCTTGGCCTGTGGCTGACGCGCGATCGCCACGAATACCAGCTGTATGAGCTGTCGACGTCCGATGCCATCAGTGGTCTGCAAAACCAGGCCACGGTGCGTTACAAAGGTGTGGCCGTAGGCAAGGTGACCGACATCACCTTTGACGATGTGCAAAAAGGCAATGTGCTGATCCGTATTGCCGTGGACAGCAAAGCGCCTGTCTCTACCACCGGCACCTACGCCATGCTGGGCTACCAGGGCGTGACCGGGATTGCACACATCCAGCTCGATGACGTGACCGAGCCGATGGCTGAGCTGCCACACGGCGCCAGCGATTTACCACGCTTGCCCATGAAGTCTTCGCCCTTGAGTGTGCTGGCCGACCAGGGGATGACCATTTTGAGCAAGGTGGACGAGGCCACCAAGCGCATCAACCAACTGCTGGGCGATGAAAATCAGGAGCGCTTCAGCAGTTTGCTGGGCAATTTGTCGGATGCCGCGGGAAATGTGAGCGACGTCACGCGGGCGATGAACACCACCTTGCGCGACCAGGTGGCGCCAGCGGTACAGGAGTTCCCGGGGCTGGCCCAGGATGCGCGCAAAGCCATGCAAGCCATGGAGCGCGCAGGCAATGAAACCGGGGCGCTGGCCCAAGATGTGCGCAATATGGCCGTGGCCATTCAGGGGCCCGGTGGGGCGCTGGAGCAAATTACGGCCAGCACACAGGGGATGGCGCGTGCGGCAGACCGGTTCGACCGCGCCACTTTGCCCGGCATCAGCCAGGCCGCCAGCGACGTTTCTTCCGCCGCGCGCCGCTTGGGCAGTGCGGCCGCGGGTATTGGCGACAACCCGCAGTCTTTGCTGTATGGCGTCAGCGGCAAGCCCGGCCCTGGCGAGCCCGGTTTTGTGGCACCCCAACCTGCACCATGAGGTCACGCACGATGCATATGCAATCCAACAAAACAGCCTGGTGGGCGGTGGGCGCGGTGGCGCTGCTGCTGGCGGGCTGCAGCAACCTGCCCAGTCCCCCGCAGTCGGTCGTGCGCTACGACCTGGGTGCCGCCCCTGCGCTGCAGGCAGCCAGCACACCGCTGCAGCCGATTGCGCTGGCGCAGATACAGGCGCCGCTGCAAGTGGAGGGCAGCACGGGTTTGCGCTATCGACTGGCCTATGCCGATGCCCAAGAGCTGCATACCTATACGCAGGCCCGCTGGAGCTTGCAGCCTGCGCAAATGGTGCAGCAGCGCCTGCGTGAACACTTGAGTCAGGGGGGGCGTGTTGTGCTTTCGGCGCAGCCGGGGGAGATGCCGCCGCTGGTGCAGGGGCGGCAAGTGCCGGTGCTGAGTTTGTCGCTCGAAGAATTCAGTCAGGTGTTTACCAGCCCCCGGGAAAGCGCGGGCTGGGTACGCATTCGTGCCACCTTGGTAGACCCCGCTGCACGGGGCGACGTTTTGCTGGCGCAGCAGGTGTTTGAGGTGCGCCAGCCCGCAGCTGCCGCCAATGCGGCTGCGGGTGCCAAAGCCTTGTCGCAGGCCGTGGATGCGGTCGGGGCGCACATGCAGCAATGGCTGCAGCAGGCGGCGCCTGTAAAGCCTTAGTGACCGCATTTCCCGTGGTCGTGTGCAGCGGCCTTCGCCAGCCCCGCTTTGCGGGGCTTTTTTGCGCTGGGGAAAACACAGGTGTAGGGCAACGCCTTGTGCTGGGCGGACTTTGATGTGACGCAAATCCTTAAGAATTGTCAACCCTAAGCTGACGCTCGTTGAAACAACCCATATAACAAAGGAGTTGCACTATGGCGACACTTGAGTGGAGCGCAGACTTGGTGCTGAACGTTCCAGCCATGGATGAAACGCACAAAGAATTTGTCGACCTGCTGGCCGAGGTGGAAAGTGCCGACAACGATCAGCTGGGTAGCCTGTGGCAAGCGTTGATTGCACATACCGAGGAGCACTTTGGTCAGGAAGACCGCTGGATGGTGGCGACGGGGTTTTCCGTTGGCAACTGCCACGCGACACAGCACAAGGTGGTGCTGGAAATCATGCGGGAAGGTGCCAAACGCTATGCCGAGGGTGACGATGCCGTCATGATTCGCGGCATGACGCCGGAGCTGGCTTCCTGGTTCAGCTACCACGCGCAGACCATGGATGCGGCGCTGGCGCAGCACATGGCCAGCGTGGGGTTCGACCCGGCCTCGGGCGTCGTCAGCAACGCACAGGCCTTGCCGCAAGCGCTGATCAACGGCTGTGGCGGTGCGTGCTCCACGCCCCAAGATCACGACCAGCACGCCGAGCAGGCCGACAAAGTGGCCCAGGCCGCGCTGTAAGTCATACGCAGCAGCCTCCCGGCTGCGCCCCAAACAAAAAGACCGCAGCGGCAACTGCGGTCTTTTTTTATGAGTGATGACACTGCGCGGTTTTAGCCCGCTAGCGCGGGGAAGATTTTCATCAGCCCGCCGGCCATCACCTCGACCGCCAGGGCGGCCAGAATCAGTCCCATCAAGCGCGTCATCACGTTGATCCCGGTCTTGCCCAGTACGCGGGCAATCGGCTCGGCCAGTGAGAAGCTGAACCACACTGCCGCGGCGACCACCACGCCATAGCCGACCAGCGCCAGGTGCTGCCAAAACGTGGCGGCCTGGTCGGCATAAATGACCACGGTGGACATGGCGGCAGGCCCGGTCAGCAGTGGGATGGTGAGCGGCACCACGGCAATGCTGTTGCCCATGGCGGCTTTTTCGGCACCGGCCTCCAGCGTGTCTTCATGGCGGCGGTCTTCGGCTGGGCGTGCGTTGAGCATGTTCATGGCGCTGATGAGCAGCAGCAGCCCGCCCCCCACCTGAAAGCTTTGCAGCGAGATGTTGAAGAAGTCCAGCACCTGCAGACCGATAAGCGCACAGGCCGCAATCACCACAAAGGCGCTGAAAGCAGCGGTGCGAATGGTTTGGGCGCGCTGGGCGGTATCAAACCCCTCGGTGTAGTGGATGAAAAACGGCACGATGGCCAGCGGATTGACGATGGCGACCAGGGTGATGAGCGGTTTCAAATCCATGAGGAGTCTAAGCCTGCAAAAAATAAGGATGGAAGTGGAACGCAGATTGCTTAAAGTCGCCTGCGTAATGGACGAAGTCTATAGAGCCTTGTCAGCGGGTGGGCAGCGCATCGCAACAAAACAATCAGGAGCAAGCAGCATGGGTCAGTTTGTACAGCTAACGGCAGCAGATGGCACGGAAATTCCCGCATGGGTGGCCGAACCCGATGGGCCGGTGCGGGGGGCGTTGGTGGTGGCGCAGGAGATTTTTGGCGTCAATGCCCACATCCGCAACGTGACCGATCGCATGGCTGCACGCGGTTTTCTGGCAATTGCCCCGGCGCTGTTTACGCGGCTGGATTTTGATGTGCAGCTGGGTTATGACGCCATCAGCATGGACCGGGGCAAGGCGCTCAAAGCCGCTGCCGAGGCCTTGCCCGATGAAGGCGTGCTGCAAGATGTGCGCGCCGCTGCACAGTGGGCGCAGCAACGCGTGGGCGGGCAGAAGGTGGGCATGGTGGGCTTTTGCTGGGGCGGGCTGCTGACGTGGCGCGCAGCCAATCTGGTGGACGAGCTGGGCGCTGCGGTCTGCTATTACGGCGGCGGCATGACGGTGGAGCCCGAGGTGCTGCGTACCCCCCTGGTGCCGGTGCTGGCGCACTTTGGCGCGCGAGATGCGCACATCTCCATCGAGAGCGTGATGGCCTTCAGCGCGCTGCACCCCGAGGTTCAGGTGCACGTGTATGAGGCCGACCACGGCTTCAACTGCGACCAGCGCGCCAGCTTTGACCAGATCAGCGCCATTCAGGCCAAAGACCGCACGCTGGCCTTTTTTGACCAGCACCTGGGTTGATGGCGGGTTGCAGCATTTAAAAAAGAGAGCTGTCAGCGTTGGTGATTGCTTGCTTCCAATATGTTTTTATGTGGAAAGCAAGGTTACATCGGCGCAAGCAGCTCTTTTTTTTGTGGGTGTGCGCTGTGATCAGGTGTTTTCACCCAGCAGGCTTTCGCGCTCAATGTAGCGGCGGCGCAAGAAGAAGACCAGCAAGGCGATGCCAATCAGCGCCATGGCGCCCATGGCCCACCAAAAACCGTCTTCCTTGTGCACCAGCGGCAGCACATCAAAGTTCATGCCGAACACGGCAGCAATCAGGTTCAGCGGCAAAAAGATGGCGGTGAGCGTGGTGAGCGTGCGCATGATGTCGTTGGCGCGGTTGCTCTGGGCCGAGAAGTGCATCTGCACGGCGGCCTCGGCACTTTGCTCCATGCGGTGCACGTGGTGAATGACGCGCTCAATGTGCTCCAGCACATCGCGCGAGCGCACGCGCAGCAGCTCCAGCGCCTTGCGCTCGGTCTTGCTGCTTTCTTCGGGCCATGCCTCCAGCGTGTCGATCCAGTCCTGCACGGCAGCGCGCTGGTCTTCGCAGATTTCATCCAGCTGGTGCAGCGCCAGCCGCGCCTGCAGCACCTGGCCCCAATCGGTAAAGCGGCTGTTGGGGTCTAGCAGCGCCAGTTGCCACTGGTCAATGCGCTTGGCCATGTCGCGGCGCAGGTTCAGGTAGCCGTCCACCATTTGATCGAGCTGGCGCAGCATCAAATCGGCGCTGCTGGCGGGCAGGCGGCTGTTGGCCGTGCTGCGTTTTTCCGGGGCGGTGCTGGGGGCCAGCAGGCGTTGCAGGTGCTGGGCGCGCACCAGGCAGCCGGTGGGGTGCACACTGAACAGCAGCTCATCAAAGACCGCAAAGCCTACGGGCGCCGTGTCTAGGTTCTGCAGGCTGGCAGGGGTGGGGGCCTGGTGGCGCCAGCTGCGCGCGGTGGGTGCTGGTGGTGGTGCGGCCGGCGCACCCTCCAGGCGGCGAAACAGCATCACGTCGTAGTCCGAGGTGTAGTCGAAGGTGGACGGAATCTGGGCGTTGAACAGGTCAGAGATGTGCAAATCCAGCAGCGGCGTGCCGCACAGCTGCAGCAACAGGCTTTGCACGGCGGGCAGCTGGCTCTCCAGCTCAGCGCGCTCGCACGAGAGCCAGTAAAAACTGCCTTTGGCCGGTGCGGGGGGCACCACGGGGGCGGTCGCCGTGTCGGCGGGCCAGACGCCCAGGTCTTGCACGTGTTTGGTGGCAGGCTGAATCAGCAGCAGGCGCATGGCGGTAATGCTCAAAATGACTGCCAGTGCTTGTCAGGTAAGCGCTGGTAGCTATCAAAACAAAGTGCGCACAAAAAAGGCAGCCCTGCGGCTGCCTGGTGCGGGGAACGCGAAAGCTTACAGGCCGCGCAGCTTTTTGGCTGCATCGATGGCGAAGTAGGTCAGGACGCCGTCGGCCCCGGCGCGCTTGAAGGCGAGCAGGGATTCCATCATCACGGCGTCGTGATCCAGCCAGCCGTTGGCGGCCGCAGCCTTGAGCATGGCGTATTCGCCCGACACCTGGTAGGCGAAGGTGGGTACCTTGAACTCGTCCTTGACGCGGCGCACCACGTCCAGATAGGGCATGCCGGGCTTGACCATGACCATGTCCGCGCCTTCGGCAATGTCCATCGCGACTTCGCGCAGGGCTTCGTCGGTGTTGGCGGGGTCCATCTGGTAGACGTTTTTGTCGGCCTTGCCTAAAGCGCCGCGCGTGCCCACGGCATCGCGGAAGGGGCCGTAGAAGGCGCTGGCGTACTTGGCGCTGTAGGCCATGATCTGGGTGTAGATGTGGCCTTGCAGCTCCAGTGCTTCGCGGATAGCACCAATGCGCCCGTCCATCATGTCGCTGGGGGCCACCATGTCGGCGCCGGCTTCGGCGTGGTTCAGCGCCTGACCCACCAGCACTTCCATGGTTTCGTCATTCAGGATGTAGCCGGTTTCGTCCAGGATGCCGTCCTGGCCGTGGCTGGTGTAGGGGTCGAGTGCCACATCGGTCATCACGCCCAGTTGGGGGAATTCTTGCTTCAGCGTGCGAATCACGCGGGGGATCAGGCCGTCGGGGTTCAGCGCTTCCTTGCCGTCGGGGGTCTTGAGGCTGGCATCGATCGCGGGGAACAGCGCCAGCACGGGAATTTCCAGCTTCACGCACTCTTCGGCCACGGGCAGCAGCAAGTCCAGGCTCAGGCGGTCTACGCCGGGCATGGAGGGCACGGCTTCGCGGCGGTTGCTGCCTTCGTGCACAAACACGGGGTAGATAAAGTCATGGGCCGACAGCTGACTCTCACGCACCAGATTGCGGGTGAACGCATTGCGGCGCAAACGACGAGGACGGCTTTGTGGGAAAGGAGTAGGGCTAGACAGATGCATGGTCGCCATTGTGCGCCTGTCCGCCCAACCCTGCGAGCGATAGCGCTTGATACAGGTAAACCTTAGGCCGGATCCGCGCCCAGCTTGGGGATAGTCCTGTGTACAGCAGGCACAGGGGGCAGATAGATTGGCACCTGAAAGCGGCCTGCCGCCTTCCCTGCTTCACCTCCCTGAGCAGGCCTCTTGATTGAGGATTTTCAAAGCCCGGCATGTGCCGGGCTTTTTTTTGCCGAGGCCCTGCGCCTTACACTGTGCCCATGTTGTGGGTCAAAGCTTTTCATATCGTCTTCGTGGCCAGCTGGTTTGCTGGTCTGTTCTATCTGCCGCGCATTTTCGTGAATCTGGCCATGGTGACGCCCGGTTCTGTGGCGGAGCGCGAGCGTTTGATCGGCATGTCGCAGCGCCTGCTGCGCTTTACGACCATCTTGGCCGTCCCTGCGCTGGGGCTGGGTCTTTGGTTGTGGCTGGGCTGGGGTTTCGCAGGCGGCTGGCTGCATGCCAAGCTGGTGCTGGTGCTGGCAGTCATCGGCTACCACTACAGCTGCGCCGTGCTGCTGCGCCAGTTGAAGGCCAACGCCTGCCAGCGCAGCCACCGTTGGTTCCGCTGGTACAACGAGCTGCCGGTGCTGCTGCTCATGGTCATCGTGATCTTGGTGGTGGTCAAGCCGTTCTAATTTTCCACCGCGTGGGCCCAAGCTGAAGGGGGCTGCCTGTGTTCAAAACCTCGGCATGGCCGCTGGCCATGCTGTACACCGCACTGATTGTTTTTGCGAGCCTGTTCCCCTTTGAGGGGTGGCGTGCGCAAGGCATTGCGCCGTGGGTGTTTGTGACAGCGCCGCTGCCACCGCCCTACTGGACGTGGTTTGACGTCAATATTAATGTGCTGGGCTATGCCCCGCTGGGCTTTTTGCTGGCGCTGGGCGGTGTGCGCAGCGGCTGGCGCGGCTGGGCCATTCCTGCGGCCTGGTTGTGTGGTGCAGCCCTGTCGCTGTGCATGGAGTTCTTGCAGATTTACCTGCCGCGGCGGGTGCCGTCGAACATGGACTTTGTGCTCAATGCGGTGGGCGTGTTGCTGGGCGCACTGCTGGCCTGGACGCTGGAATGGTGGGGCCTGCTGGCGCGCTGGAGCGTGTTTCGCGAACGCTGGTTTGGCCAGCAGCCGCATGGCGGCCTGGTGCTGATTGGCCTGTGGCCAGTGTCACTGCTGTTTCCGCTGGTGCTGCCTTTTGGGCTGGGACAGGTGCTGGAGCGCTTAGACAAAACGCTGGACACCTGGCTGGAAGGCACGCCCTTCATGGACTGGTTGCCTTTGCGGGAAGAGCCACTGGTGCCGCTGATGCCCAGTGCCGAGATGCTGTGCGTCATGCTAGGGCTGCTGGCCCCCTGTTTGCTGGGCTATATGCTGATCGTGCACAAAGGCCGCCGCGCCGTGTTTGCGGCGGCAGTCATGCTGGCGGGCTTGGCGGCGACCGGGCTGTCCTCGGCCATGGCGTATGGCCCGGGTTATGCCTGGGACTGGCTGACCTTGCCCACGCAAGCGGGTGTGATGGCGGCCATCTTGCTGGCGGCCTGTGCCTTGCCCGTGCCGCGTCGCTGGTGCGCAGTGCTGCTGATACTGGTGCTGATGTGGCAGCTCAACTGGCTGAACCAGGCACCGCTGAACCCGTACTTTGCCGACACGCTGCAGTCGTGGGAGCAAGGGCGTTTCATGCGTTTTTACGGGCTGGGCCAGTGGCTGGGCTGGGTCTGGCCCTATGCCGTGCTTGCGTATGTGGCGCTGCGCCTGACCCAGCGCCAGTCCCAATCCTAGAATGTTTGCACCATGAGTGATAACACCCCCACCGGCTACTACAGCCGCCATATCTTTTTTTGCCTGAATGAGCGCCCTAATGGGGAAGACTGCTGCCACCTGCACGGTGCCAAAGAGGGTTTTGACCATTGCAAGCGCGCTGTCAAAGATGCGGGCTTGGCGGGCAAGGGCCAAGTGCGCGTGAACAAGGCCGGCTGCCTGGATCGCTGCGCCGCCGGCCCCGTGGCGGTGGTCTACCCGGAAGGCACGTGGTACACCTTTGTGGACACCGCGGACATTGACGAGATCGTGGAGTCGCACCTCAAAAACGGCGAGGTGGTCGAGCGTTTGCTGGTGCCACCGGAACTTGGGCGCTGAAACAGACTCCCACCCCACATTACAAGTGTTTTTGGCTGCTAGTGCTTATCTGACAAGCGCTAATAGCTATGAAATAGGTAGTTGCAATTGAACGCTCAAACCGAACGATTCACCCTCACCGGCGCAGCCGGCCTCATCGAAGCCCTGCGCGATCGCCCTGCGGGCGAGGCCAAAGGCGTGGCAGTGATTGCCCATCCCCATCCGCTGTTTGGTGGCACCATGGACAACAAAGTGGTGCAAACCTTGGCACGCGCTTTTGTGCAAACCGGCTGGGAAGTGGTGCGCTTTAACTTTCGCGGTGTCGGTGCCAGCCAGGGCGAACACGATGCGGGGCGCGGCGAAGCCCAGGACATGCTTGAAGTGGTGCGCCAGGTCGCGCCCACGGGGACGGTGGCATTGGCGGGTTTTTCGTTTGGCGCTTTTGTGACCACGCATGTGCTGCAGGCGCTGTGGGACGAGGAGCGCGTGGACAAGGTGGTGCTGGTGGGCACGGCAGCCAGCCGTTTTGACCCCGCACCCGTGCCCACCGCTGCGCATGACCGCACCTTGGTGCTGCACGGCGAAGCGGATGACACCGTGCCCTTGCAGTCCGTGATGGATTGGGCGCGCCCGCAGATACTGCCTGTAACAGTTGTGCCCGATGGCGGTCATTTCTTCCACGGACAATTGCCTTTGCTCAAAGGACTGGTGGCCCGCCACCTGACGGCCACCCACTTGTAAGAACCGCTCGCGCAGCCTCTGTGTGTCGTTGCCTTGCCTTGTTGTACCTCGGTACTGCTCCGGCGTTGCACCACGTCTGCGTTGCAAACCTTCGTTTGCAAGGCCGCAAGCGGTTTTCCACCACGCTCAGCGGGCCTGCGGGCTGTACCGACTGAAATTTTGTAGACCAACCGAGTTGCTCATGAAGCCTGTTTTGAAGAACTTGCGCACGCTGGCATTGACCGCTGCCCTGGCACCCCTGTGGGCGAACGCCCAAATCGCACAGCTGCAACCCCCGGAGATTGCGGCGCACACCTATATGCTGGTGGACGTTACCGCCAACCAAGTGCTGGCCTCCAAGGATGTGGACGCGCCGGTAGAGCCCGCATCGCTGACCAAGCTGATGACGGCCTACATGGTGTTTGA